>CAYOGX010000228.1:0-6820 GCA_964403235.1 uncultured Planctomycetales bacterium
GCACCACGTGTAGAGTTGGTTGGCGCCGGTCGTTAACCCCGGGATATCGAGTCCGGCTGCGGTCAGGAACGTCGGGGGCAGGTCCAGCAGGTTTTGCATCGCGTCGCTGACCTGTCCGGCCGGCACGCGACCGGGCCAACGGGCGATGAACGGGAGCCTCAGCAAGTCCTCGTAGTGGTGGATGGCCTTGGCGATCAGGCCGTGCTGGCCCAGGAAATGCCCGTGGTCCGTTGTGAAGACCACCAGCGTCTCGCCGGCGATGCCCAATCGATCCACTGCGTCGAGGATCCGCCCGATCTGCTGGTCCATCAGCGAGACCATGCCGTAGTAGCAGGCCATGTCCTTCTTGAGCTCCTCGCGATCGTGCAAGTGCGAGTGCCCCCCGTGGATGCCGTGGTCCTCGAAGAACATCTCGCGGAAGTTGGGGTCGGCCTGCTGGGTCATGCGGAAGTGGATGGGGTTCTTGTCGTGCTCGCCCTTGACGAGCTGGCCGGGGACCATGTCATCGGGGTCGTACATGCTCGCCCACGGTTCGGGCACGGTATAGGGCGGATGGGGGTCGTGGAAGCTGCTCCAAATGAAGAACGGATTCCCGTCGGCCGTAGCTCGCTCGATCTGGGCGATGGTTCGCTCGGCCGTCCACTTGCTGTAGTGGAATTCCTCGGGCAGGTCCCAGACGCGGGTGGGTGCGTCCCAGTACACCTTCCGTTTCCATCGGGGATGGTCCGGCTGGGGCGGCCAGGGCTGGAAGTAGTCCCGCCAGTTGGCCAGGCCGTTCTGCTCCATCCAGATGGCGTAATGTTGGCCGGCGTGCGACTCGTCGGCGTGCATGCGGGCGACCTCGACGTGCTCGAATCCGTACCATGGGCCGTGGAAGTTGCGCCAGAAGTCCAGGTCGCGCAGCGTCGGCTGGCATTCCAGCGATTCCATGCCCGTCTCGGAGCCGAGCGGCTGGAAGTGCGCCTTGCCGACCAGGGCCGTGAAATACCCCGCGTCCCGAAACCGGTCGCCCACGACGGGCACGTCCTCGAACAGCTTCGTGCCCAGCGACCACGCCCCGTGTTGTGAGGGGTACATACCTGTAATGATCGTCGCCCGCGTCGGGGTGCAGGTCGGGTTCGGGCAATACACCCGGTCGAAACGAACGCCCTCGTTGCACAACCGGTCGAGGGCCGGGGTTTTGATGCGGTCGTTGACGGCACCGAGCGTGCTGTAATGCTGCTGGTCGCTGGTAATCAGGAGGATGTTGGGGCGCCTGGCGGCCATGTTGCTCCTCGCGCTCGAGTTGGGATGACGATCGACTTCGCGCCGATGATCTCGACCTTGTAGCATCCCTACGGGTCGATGTCCATCGCGAACGAGCGCGGCGCGTCATTCACGTGATCGCCGCGCAGGACCCGACGTGCGGCGCGTCCAGACAGCCGGTAGACTGCACACGACAGAGGGATGTGTGAACCAGGAGAACCGGCGATGAAACAGGTGTGGCCGACCGAAGATGCGGCGCGTGGCGGATGTGTATGTGTCTTGACGATGACGGCCGCGGTCGTCGCGGCGGGGGGGTGGATCCGGCCGGGGGCTGCGGCCGAGCCGGCGGGTATGGTGGTGGTGGACGCGTTCGACCGGCCCGACACGCTCTACCACGGCGATGGGTGGGAGTCGCTCAACCCCGGTTACTGGAAGATCGCAAACAAGGCGCTGCGCCGGCGGCTCAAGAACGTCGGCGACCGCAACCCCACGCATTGGTTCCCGTGGCATTGGGAGACGCACCGAAACAAGCCGATGCCGATCGAGCGCGATCCATCGTTGCCATTCGGGATGATCTGGCGACGCGACTGGAAGTTGACCGGCAACTATACGATCCGCGTCGATGCGACGGTCCGCGCCCTGGCGCCCGTGCCGAAGGGCGAGCGCAAATGGAAGTATCATCAGTCCGGCTACGCGGTGATGGGCATCTGTTTCGGCGGCGAGACGCTGTTCGAGAGCCGGCAAGGCGGTGGCAAGCGCGGCCAGGCGGCCTGGATGGCCCTGTGGCGCGACAATGGTACGTTTGGTCTGTACGACCACGCGTCCGACAAGCCGAAAACGGCCCAAAAGGCGTCGGAGAAGCCCGCTCCGCACCTCAAGCCCGGTGACAGGATCACCATCGAGTTGGTCGTGACGGGCGATCTCGGCAAGCCGGCCACCGTGACGGCCGGCCTGATCGCCGGCGGTGCCACCACCACGGTCACCTGCCGCAAGGTCGACCGCGCGAAATTCACCAAGGGCTATTTCGGCCTGGTCGCCCGCGGGCTGCTGGATTTCGAGGTGAACCGTGTGTGTCTGGGCCCGGGTGCCGACAAACCCGTCGATGCGCCCGTCAATGAGCTACACGTGTGCTATCCGCTGGGCGACACGCTGAGACGAATCGACGGGACGTGGCGATGCAGGTTCATGGCCATCTGCCGCAACAACGGCGAGCGCTTCGAGATCCGCGTCAGCGATTCGCCCGACCCGCCCGGCGGTTGGCAGAACGTGCCGGTATCCGGTTCGGCCAAGATTGTCGACAACGACTTCCGCCGCTACACCGCGGCCATCGACGTGACGCTCCCGGTCAGCCCGGCCGACAAGACGCTGTACTACACCGTCTGGAAGGACGGACGCGACGTGACGAAGGACCCGCGGACGGGGTTCCTCGGCAAGAAGGACTACGTCGGCCGCCTGCCGCGCCTGACCGCGCCGTACCGATTGTGCGGGCTGGGCGGGCACGCCATCTCCGGCGGCGGGCCCAATCTGCCCCGGGCCGGGAAGTTCCAGGAACACTGGGTCCACGACCAGCCCACGCCCGACGCGTACAAGTACATGGAGGATTACGGGTTTCAGATTCTCAACTGGGAGGATGACGTTTGGTACCTCGAGTTGATGTTCTGCCCGCCCAGCACCGACGACGCCTACAAGATCATCACGCTCACCATCGCCGGACCGACCACACGCTGGCAGATGATGCGCCACTGGAACATCATCAACCCGGGCGACCACGACTACGGCATGGACGACGTGAAGGGGCCCGAGCAGTACCTGGTCCGCCAGCATGACGATCTGGGCCAGGACCGCGAGTACATGCGGCGAAACTTCAAGATCATCCAGCACCTGGTGACCGGCAACGAGAACCCCTCCGGCACGGCCAACCCCAAGGACTGGCGCCGGTGGCGGATGCCGAACGGCGACTTTTCCTTGATCATCCTGAACTCGCGGCTGTGGCGGACCAGCCAGGACACGAACTTGTGGGGCGACTGGGGCTGGGGCCACAAAAAAAACGTCAACGACCGCACGAACCCAACGCGGGCGCTGCTTGGCGAGGAGCAGTTCGCCTGGCTGCGGGAGGTGATTCGCACCGACGCGTCGCCGCTGATCTGCCTGACGGGCATCAACTGCCTGCACCCGGTCTGGACGGGTGCGAAGGTCGATCCGGACACGGGGCTGCGGTGGGACCAGCGCGACCGCGTCGCCGCCGACTACGCCGGCTGGGTCAAGGCCGGGGCCGATCGCGTGATCGAGCTGCTCGGCAGCCGACAGGGCGTGCTGACGATCTACGGCGACATCCACCTGTCGAGCGTCCTGCGGAACGTCAAGCACCGGTTTTACGAGTGCTCGTTCGGCGCGATCGGGCGGAGCGGGTCGCGGAGGGTCAAGAAGGGGTTCGGGCCGAAGATGACCGACTACGACGGCCGGGCGGTCGAGATCCGCGGGCTTTACCACGCCCGATACGGATCGCCCGACCTCAAGCCGCGGACCGGTCCGAAGATGTGGAGTTTCCTCGACGTGGCGCTCGACCCGCGCGGCCAGGACCCGAGCATCATGCTCAAGATCCGCAACTTGATCGACCCGCCCACCGAGGCGCCGCGCGGCGGCGGCATCGTCGAGGATCGCGCGTCCAACACCGGCCGGCCGATCGGCTGTACACTGCCGCCGATCAAGACGCTGCCCAACGCCGAGGTCCGCCTGGCCACCGAAGATGGACAGCCGATCCGCGGCCTGCGGAGCCTGGCGGACGGCAGCATCGCGCTGCCCGGCCTGATCGACGTGGCGCCGCGGACCCGAATCGTCATGACGGTCTACGACGGCAAGCAGGCGGACGTTCAGGTCGTCGAAACCCGCGAGGTGGCCGCAGGGAAGTGATCCAATGGCATCTTAGAAATCACGTGGGGTTGGCTGTGCCCGCCCTACGCAGGAGACAACGAGATGAGTGATGGGCTCAACCGTCGCGATTTTCTGAAGACCGCCGGGGTAGGCGCGGCGGCACTGGCCGTGCCGGGAACGCGGGCCGATGGCAAGCCCGCTGCCCGCAGGCGGCCGAACGTCGTCTTGGTCATGACCGACGATCAGGGGTACGGCGATCTGGCCTGCCACGGCAACCCGGTCATTCAGACGCCCCACCTGGACCGCCTGTACGCGCAGAGCGTTCGGCTGACCGACTTCCATGTCTGTCCAACGTGCAGCCCGACGCGGGGGGCGTTGATGACGGGACGGTACTCGCTACGCGTCGGCATCTGGCACACGATCATGGGTCGATCGATCCTCCGTGCGGATGAGGTGACGATGGGTAACGTGTTCTCGGCGAGTGCGTACCGGACCGGCGTTTTCGGCAAATGGCACCTGGGCGACAACTTCCCGTACCGCCCACAGGATCGGGGGTTCGGCCAGACGCTGATCCACGGTGGGGGCGGCGTGGGCCAGACGCCCGACTACTGGGGCAACGACTACTTCGACGACACCTACTTCCATAAGGGCAGGCCCGAGAAGTTCACCGGCTACTGCACGGACGTCTTCTTCGACGGCGCGATGAGGTTTATCGAGGCGAACAAGGACCGGCCGTTCTTCTGTTACCTGCCCACCAACGCACCGCACGGGCCGTACAACGTGGACGAGAAGTACAGCAAGCCGTATCGGGACAAGGGCGTGAAGGGTCCTCGGGCCAACTTCTACGGCATGATTACCAACATCGACGAGAACATGGGCCGGCTGATGCGCCGGCTGAAGGAATTGGGGCTCGAGGAGAACACCGTCCTGATCTTCATGACCGACAACGGCTCTTCGGGCGGCGGGTTCGGCGCGGGCATGCGTGGCAAGAAGGGGAGCCAGTACGACGGGGGGCACCGCGTGCCGTGTTTCATCCGTTGGCCCGACGGCGGTCTGGGGGGCGGGCGCGACGTCAACCGGCTGACGGCCCATATCGACCTGCTGCCGACGCTGATCGAGCTGTGCGGGTTGACGCAACCGGACGGCGTGACGTTCGACGGCGTCAGCCTGGTTCCGCTATTGAAGGGCCGGGCCGACCACTGGCCCGATCGCGCGGTCTGCGTCGACGTGCAGCGCGTCGAGCATCCGATCAAGTGGCGCCGATGCGCGGTGATGACCGATCGCTGGCGGCTGATCGACGGCAAGGCCCTGTACGACATCAAGGCGGACCCGGGTCAGAAGAAGGACCTGGCCGGCGGGCACCCCGACGTCGTGAAGCGACTGCGCAACGCCTACGAACGGTGGTGGGCGGGGGTTTCCGAGTGCTTCGACGAGTATTGCGAGATCGTGGTGGGGTCGCAGCAGGCGGGCGCGGTGCGGCTGGCGTGCCACGACTGGCACGGCCCGAAGGTCCCGTGGAATCAGCAAGCAATTCGTAGCGGCATGCAGGCGAATGGGTTCTGGGCGATCAGAGTGGCGCGGGGCGGTGAGTATGAATTCGCGCTGCGGCGCTGGCCGGTGGAAGTGGACAAGCCGATCACGGCGGCCATTCCCGGCGGCAAGGCCATTGCAGCGACCCAGGCCCGGCTGAAAATCGGGGACATCGACATGACCCAGCCCGTTGCCGAGAACGCCGCGGCGGTGACGTTCAAGGTCCGGCTCGAGGCCGGCAAGACGCGGTTGCAGACGTGGTTCACTGATGACAAGGGCGCTTCCCGCGGTGCGTACTACGTCTACGTGAAACGTCTACCGTAGGAATCAATGCGTTGCGCTCGCCTCGAGGCGGGCCCGACCAGGGGAGTGGACGCCATGAAGGTTTCCGTCGTGCCCGTCGACGCGCTGGGTCTCGTTGCCGGGGTGTTGTTGATCCTGGTATGTCAATCCGCCACCGCGCTGACGTTGGCCAGGTCTGGCGGAGGCATGGGGTTCGAAGGAACCGGCGAATGGCGGGTCCGGTTGGATCCTGCCTCGTCGACGCTCGAGCTCGCGCACAAGGGGTCCGGCGCGACGATCACGGGCAAGCTGTCGCTCGCGGTGGAGGGCGACGGCCGGACGCGGGCATGGTCGATCGCGGCGCCGCGCGATTCGGTCTCGTCCCGGCCTGCGCTGTTGGACGAGCACGGCAACGTGCAGGGCTATCTGGCCGTCAGGGGCTCAGGTGACACGGTGCGCGTCACGGCCGTGCATCGGTCGGCCCAATCCTACCGGGGCGAGCTGACGTACCGCGCGACGGCCCAGTTGGGTGCCCAAACGTTCACCTGCCGCACCCGACCGGTCGTTAGGTCACGCGTCGTCCAAATGGCGTCCGGACCGTCCGACAGCGGCCTGAACGATTCGCTGTTCGACCTTGCGACCGACGCGGTGCTCCGGTTGGGCGGGCACGACGTTTCGGTCAAGACGCAACGGCAAAGCCGGGACGCGCCGAAGTTCGACATCGAGATGTCAGCCACCCCGCACGATGCGGTGCATTCGGCGCTGGCGTTCGAGTTGATCCGCGACTACTACCGCTCCCGCTACGTCCCGTACTACCGGCCGATCGACAAGAAACGGTGCCCCTCGCCGCCGACCGGATGGATGTCGTGGAACGTCTACTTCGACACGGCCG
>CAYOGX010000229.1:0-6817 GCA_964403235.1 uncultured Planctomycetales bacterium
CGGGATGATCATGTAGCCCTTCGTGCCCAGGAAGATCACGCCGACGACGTTGCGGTGGTCGACGAACGGGTACTTGATGCCCATCTCCGCCTCGGCGTTGGTCAGGTAGTTGCGGACCTCGAAGGTGAGCAGGACCTTGCGGTCGCCGAACTCGCAGGAGAAGGTCTGCGTGGCCGGCGTCTCCTGGTCGGACTCGTAGATGTAACAGCCGCCCATCGACTGGACTTTGGTGGGATGCGTGTCCAGGCCCATGCCCCAGCGCATGATGTCCAACTGGTGCACGCCCTGGTTGCCGATCTCGCCGCATCCGTAGTCCCAGAGGTTGTGATGCCGGTTTCTGCGGAAGCGGCTGTAGGGTTTGTCAGGGGCCGGGCCCTGCCACAGGTCCCAGTTGAGCCCGGCCGGGACCTTCTCGGGTTTCGCCCTGCCCGGGTTGCCGCGGAACTTGTAGGCGATGCCGCGGGCCATGTAGACCCGCCCGATCACGCCTTCCTTGAGCTTTTTGATGCCCTCGATGATGTTGGCGCTGCCGCGGCACTGCGTGCCGTGCTGGACGATCCGCTTGTACTTGCGGGCGGCCTCGACCATCTTGCGGCCCTCGAAGACGTTGTGCGAGCCGGGCTTCTCGACGTAGACGTCCTTGCCCGCCTGGCAGGCCCAGATCACCCCGAGCGCATGCCAGTGGTTGGGCGTGGCGTAGGCGACCGCGTCGATCGACTTGTCGTCCATGATCCTTCGCATGTCGACGTGGCGGGCGACCTTCTTTTCCGACTCCTTCTCGTAGTCGTCGGCCCGGACCTTGAGGATCTTCTCATCGCAGTCGCACAGCGCGGCGATCTCGACGTTCTCCTCGGCCAATTCGCGCAGGCCCTTGATCAGCGCCAGCCCGCGTCCACGAATGCCGACCACGGCCACGCGGACCCGGTCGTTCGCGCCGCCCTTCGCCAGCACCGGCGCCCCGAGCACCGAAGCCCCCGCGACCGCCGCCGAAGATCTCAGAAACTCACGTCGACTCGAGCTGTTCATCGCAAATCTCCCGTGTGCCAAGCCAGGTTCGTAGCCATCCAACCGTCCGCCCCTGGGACGAGGCGCCCCAACGCCCGCGCATTCTATCCGGACCGCGTCGCCGCAGCCACCGCTCGAGTCCTGGCCATGTACGACGCCTTCGGAAGTTGGCTGGTGAATGTCTTGACGCGCTTTGTAGCTCAGCGTCTTGTCGGGCCCGGTCGTCAATCCGGTTTGGCTGGCGTCGGACGGGATGATGGGCCGGCGGATCGGTGGGCCCGAGCGATCTGCTTGATGAGCAGGTCCGCGATCATGCGATGGCCCTTCTCGTTGGGGTGCATGCCGTCGAGGAGCAGCTCGTCCATCGAGTGGCCCTTGGCCTTCTCGTAGGCCTTGAAGGCCGCGTAGATGTCGATGAACGGCACCTTCTGACGCCGGGCGACACAACGCAGCGCCTCAGCGTACTTGCGGAGCAGGACGTTGAACCCGTCCGGATCGCTCGGGTCGTAGGGCGGCTTGCCGTACATGGCCTTGAGCTTGTCGGTCCAGCACAGCGGGTTGGGCGTCATGAGGATGACCCGCGCGTTGCGCTCGCGGAGCGCGCGGATGAAGAACTCCAGGTTCTTCGTGTACCGATCGATCGCGACGCGTGGTCGGGTCGCCGGCGGTTTCTTCCAGACGTCGACGGCCGAATCGTTGATGCCAAACTGGATGATGACCAGGTCCGGTCGGCGCGCCAGCACGTCGCGGGCGAAGCGGGCCTTGGCGCGCACGGTCGTGTTACCGCCCACCCCAGCGTTGATCACCGTCGCGTCGACGCCCTTGCCGGGGAGCTCTTTTCCCAGGAGGTCGGCATAGACGGTCAGTGGCTTGCCCTTGACGACCCGCGGCGCCGTCGTGCTATCGCCGAAGGCGACGATCGTGAACGTCTCGCACCGAGCCGCCGTCGCTGCGAGCAGTGCCGTCACCAGCCATGCCGCCGCCGTGGATCGTGTCACTTGGGGTGTTCTCCTCAGGCTTCGAGTTCATCTTATTGAGACGAATCGGTTCGTTCAATGCGGTGGTCATCGCCCGAGCCGCGGGATTCATCCCGCACGGTGCGGAATCCCGCGCGATGTGAACGTCGCGGCTCGGGTCATCGCCTCGTGCACGGCGGGCGCTGGCGGGAATGCTCGGACTTACGTTGTCGGCGCTGCTCGCCTACAATCACGACGCGGCTTCAGTGTCGTGGTCCGCAGGCGCGGCCCTAGCGCGGGTTGGCAGGCGGGTGCTTGGGAGATCCTCGATGCTCACACGACGGCAGTTCTGCGGACGGACGCTTGGGATCGGGACCGGGGCAGCCGCGGTGGGGGTGGTCCGGGACAGCGCCGGGTCGGCCGCGCACGCCGGACAGGCCAAGCGCGGCGACGTACGCGACTGGATGACCCAGGCCGGCGGGCTGCGGGGCTGGCGGATCGGCGCGGGGCTCAACGGGTTCATGTCGTCTTCCTTCGACCATAAGAAAACCTACCCGATTTGGGAGGTGCTCGACTTCTGCCGCAAGGAGGGCTTCGACGGCGTCGAGCTGGTCGCCGGTTGGCCGATGGGCGGGTACCCGCGTCCCGACGATGCCAAGCGGATCGACGCCCTCAAGGGCCTGTACGAGCGATACGGTCTGAAGATCTACACGATCCAGCCGGCCGCCCCGGGTCGGCCGTTCGCCGAGTCTGCCGGCGAGCGCGAGACCTGGCTCAAGGGCTTCTGCGGGCAGATCCGGCTGTGCAAGCGGCTCGGGTGCGACTTCATCGGCCACTGGCCCGGCGGAGGCCTGGGCGCTCAGACCATCGACCAGGCCATCGACCACTGCATCATCAGCTACCGCGAGGCCGCCAAACGCTGTGCCGACGAGGGCATATGGCTGTCCTTCGAGATCGAGCCGCCGTTCATCTTCAACACGCTGGACCATCTCAAGCGAATACTGGAAGGCGTCGACCACCCGGCCTGCAAGACCAACTACGACCCCAGCCACTTCGACGTCATGTCCGGCGGCAAGGGCAAGCCCGAGAAGATGCTCGAGGCCCTCGGCGTCAAGCACATCGGGCATGTCCACCTGACCGACACGGACGGCACGATGTTCGGCGGGACGTCGAAGCACCTGCCCTGCGGCGACGGTCACTGCGACATCGGGGCCTCGCTCAAGACGTTGTGGCTCGGCGGCTACCGCGGCTGGATCATGATCGACGGCTGGAAGATCCAGGACGTCTACGACGCCTGCCGAAAGGGCAAACAGGCCATCGAACGCACCCTAAAGGCCGTCGGCCGGCGATGACAAGTGCTGCGAGCCAATGCAACGCCTGAACCGGCCGGTCATCCTGGTCTCTGTTGCGACGGCCTTTAGCCTGTTGGGGGATATGGTCCTCTATGCGGTCCTGCCGGTTCCTTTCTATCACCAACAGCTTGGGCTGGAACCCATTCACATCGGGTTGTTGCTGTCCGTCAACCGCTGGGTCCGCATGATCACCAACCATCTAGCCGAGCGGCTGACGCGGCGGCTGAACGTAACCTATCTGTTGGCCGCGGCGCTGACGGTGGGTTCGATCTTGCCGGTCGTCTACGCCACGGTCACGCTCTTCCCAATCCTGCTGTTGGCCCGTGCCTGTTGGGGGCTGTGTTGGTCGTTCATTCGCCAGATCGGCATGATGACCGTCGTGGACAGCGTGCCCGGCCACCGCATGGGACAAGGCATGGGGTACTACAACGGGATCTCTCGCATCGGCGGCGCGTTCGGACTCTTCGTCGGCGCGCTGCTGTGCGATCACATCGGTTTTTCAGCCGCGCTGATCGTTTTCGGTATCCTCTCGTTGGCGGCCGTGTTGCCCGGGGTCGTCTCTCAGCGCGAGCTGCACCACTACAAGTCGGCCTCGCCGCAGCCCAAGACCGAACCACAGGGCCGGAACGGGTCGGCGCTGTTGCTCTGCGGGTTCATCGTTCGGTGCGTCACCGCCATCATCATGACGACGCTTGGCTTGGCATTGGCCGAGAAGGTGGGCCCCTCGATCATGGTGGCGGGGCTCATCATCGGCGTGGCCACGCTAAACGGTGTCCTGCTGGCCGGACGATGGTTGACCGACAGTCTCGGCGCGCCGTTCCTAGGGGCCCTGGCCGACCGGATCGGGCACTGGCGGGCGACGTGCGTGTTCTTCGTCGCCGGCGGGGTCGTGCTCTTGCTGGCCGCGCTCGGCTCGGGGACGGTCGGTCTGATCGTTCTCGTACTCGTCTTCTTCGTCTGCGCGACCGCACTGGCCGTCGCGCTGGCGGCCGAGGCGGGGCGCACGGGCTCCCGGACGATCGCGTCCTACGTCACGGCGGCGGATATCGGCTCGGCCACGGGTCCGCTTCTCGGTTGGACGATCCTGCAATTCCTGGCGCGGTCCGGCCTGATGTTCGGCATCGGCAGTGCCTTGTTCGCTGTCGGTGCGCTCACGTCGTATCTGATTCTCCGAAGGCAAGATGCGATCGCTTGAAAACGTGCGCTGGCTGATTAGAGCCGCGACCGTCAGGGAGCGCTTGTCCCCGAACCCCGAACCCCGAACCCTAAACCAACCGCTCCCTGACGGTCGCGGCTCGGATGGGTGGGACGCGCTACTTGCGTGGCCGCCCTTCGTTTCGCCACCAGCGGCATTCGAGGGAGCCGCGTTCGGCCACGGCGGCGATGTCGGGTCTGCCGTCGCCATTGAGGTCCGCGACGACCATCTGGTTTGCGCTCCGCCAGTTGGCCTTGAGGATGTGCATTCGCCACCGGCCCTTGGGATCGCCCGTGTTCTCGAACCAGACGACGCGACCGGGCGTCCGCCACGAGGTGGCCACCACGTCCTGGTCGTCGTCGCCGTCGAGGTCGGCAGCGACGGCTTCGATGGCGTCCTCAAAGCGCTCGCGGATCACGTGCTTGATCCACGTCCGGTCGCTGGAGGCAAACCGGTTCTCGTACCACACCACCTCGTGGCTGTTCTTGGTCGTCTTGGGTGCCGACATCCCGGTGGCCATCACCACGTCGAGGTCGCCGTCGCCGTCCATGTCGACCGGCTCACCGTGCATCGGCCGGACCGGCCTGTCGATCACGTGCTTTTTCCACGGCTGGGTGGCGGGCTTGCCGCCGTTCTCGTACCACATGACCTGGTTGGCCCCGGGCGCGGTTCCCAGAAGATCCAGGTCGCCGTCGCCGTCGAAGTCAGCGGCGCGGATCGTCCGCGTCTCGGCGATGTTGGCCTCGATGATGTGCTTGGCCCACTGACCGTCCTTCGGCGTGCCGTCGTTCTCGAACCAGGCGAACTGGTTGCCCAACCGCCAGCCGGACGCGGCCACGTCCAGATCGCCGTCGCCGTCCAGGTCGGCTACCGCCACGTCGTAGGCGCCGGGGATGCCGCCTTTGGTGATGACGTGTCGCTTCCACAATCGGCCGTCGCGTGGCTTGCCGCTGTTCTCGAACCACAGCAGGTCGCCGTCCAGGTTCTTGACGATCACGACGTCAGGGTCGCCGTCGCGGTCGATGTCGCCGATCGCGTGCCGCTCCAGCCGGTTGGGGTCGTCCTTCTGGATGAAATGGCGCGTGAACTGGCCCTTCCCGTCGTTCTCGAACCAGTACAGACAGTTGTGGGGCAGGGCGTCGGCGCTGGTCAGATCGAGATCGCCATCGCCGTCCAGATCGGCGACGGCAATGCCGTAGGCGTAGGCATAGCCGCCCATGATCAGATGTTCCGAGAAACGAATGTCACCCGCGACGGCCGGCCCGGGCTGCGACGCTGCGGGCGCGGCCTTCTCGCCGGCTGGCGCTGTGCGGCAGAACAAGACCATCGACACGAAGGGGAGGACGGCCGGGACGATACAGGCAGACGCTGTGCGGATCTTCATTCGCAGTACTCCTGAACACGTGCGTTGAGGCCCCACCTGTCTGGTTCGTACTTTACCCGTCCGGGCGTTGTCTGCAACAATGACGCCGCGCCCTTCCTGGAAATCACAACGCTCACCTGCTAGAAGACCGGTTCACGCTCCCGCGAATGTGGCGAGGTGGACGCATGCTGTTTCAGACGTGGACATTTGCCGTCTTCTTCTCGATCGTCTACCTGGTCCACCTGGGCGTGAAGGGGACCCGCTTTCGGCATCTGTGGCTGCTGCTGAGCTCGTACGTGTTCTACGCCTGGTGGAGTCCGTTCTATCTGATCCTGATCACGTATTCGACCGCGGTCGACTATCTGATGGTCGTGCTGATGTCGCGGGGCCGGCGGAAGGCACCGTGGCTGTGCATCAGCGTGGTCAACAACCTGTGCCTGCTGGGCACGTTTAAATATGCCGCGTTCGTCGCGGAGAACCTGACGGCGCTGTTCGAGTGGCTCGGCGTGCCCTATGCGGTGGCTGCGCCGGGTTGGCTGCTGCCCGTGGGCATCTCGTTCTACGTCTTTCAGTCGTTGAGCTACACGATCGACTTCTATCGGGGCAAGATCGAACGGGAGCGCAGTTACATCCGGTACGCGACGTTCGTCTCGCTCTTCCCGCGGCTGATGATGGGGCCGATCGAGCGGGCGGG
This sequence comes from uncultured Planctomycetales bacterium, assembly GCA_964403235.1. GTDB lineage: Bacteria > Planctomycetota > Phycisphaerae > UBA1845 > JAFGLZ01 > JAFGLZ01. The sequence goes on from CAYOGX010000229.1 coordinate 6,566, forward strand.
CAACCTGCTGCCGCAACTCCGCGAGCCGACGCGGATCACCACACAGGACGTGACCGACGGCGCGTCGCTGTTCGTCGTCGGGCTGTTCAAGAAGGTGGCGATGGCGGACTACCTGGCCCGGTACGTCGACATGGTCTACGGCTCGCCGGGCGAGTATCAATCGCCCGCGCTGATCCTGGCGACGTTCGCGTACACCTGGCAGATCTATTTCGACTTCAGCGGCTACACCGACATGGCTCGAGGGCTGGCATT
>CAYOGX010000230.1:0-6787 GCA_964403235.1 uncultured Planctomycetales bacterium
AAGAGCGTGGAAACGATCCCGCCACGGGAAGCCGGTCGCTAGAGGCCGGAGCATCTTCCGGATGCCTGCATCTCTGAACACGTCGGCTTGCCCGGCTTCCCCTGATGCCGCCGAGACCGGCTCGTGTCGGCCTCCGGCCGGGCGCATTTCCTGCGTCACGCGGGCACGCTGGTCCGTTAGACCATGACGCCACGATGCCCGGGAACTCCTCGCAGCCGCTACAGCTTAACGCGGCCACTGCAATCCGCGAGCGTCAGATCTTCTTCGCCGGTACATTTGTCAACCCCGTCGCTACAGTTTGCCGATCCTTAAGAAACGGAACCGTCGACATAAAGCTGAAAACGCCCACGGATACGCCAATAGTCCTGGACGGGACATCGGCAGAAGGCGTTTCTGTGGTGGCGAGGCCTGCCATCGGATGAAATCATGAGGCGTCCTCACCAGAAGACTTCGGCCACGGCGATCGCAAGATGTGGCGGCGGTGCTCTCATTGTGGCCTGCCTGTTGCTCCCCGGGGCGTCCCTGACCGCTGCCGACCTTTCCGGCGGCTCTATCTCGAGCGAAGGCGTTCAAGACCCCACGGCGCCAGAGGACACCCAGGTCGACGAGTTTCCCACGGTGGAGTTCCTTGGAAGTGAAAGGGCGACCGTCCGTGAATACCTTGACCAGCCCGTCACAACTCCAGCTCGTCAGTCGAGCACGGTGGGGCGTACCCCAGCCGCAGTCTTCGTCATCGACCAGGAGATGATTCGCCGCTCCGGGGCACGGAGCGTTCCGGAACTGCTTCGCATGGTCCCCGGGCTCCACGTGGCGCGGATCGACGCGAGCAAATGGAGCATCGCCTCCCGCGGGTACAGCAGCCGCTTCGCCAGAAAGCTGCTCGTACAGATTGACGGGCGGATGGTGTATACGCCGCTGTTCGGCGGCACGTTCTGGGACGTTCAGGACCTGTTGCTGGAGGACATCGAAAGGATCGAGGTCATTCGCGGGCCGGGCGCCACCATCTGGGGCCGGAACGCCGTCAACGGCATCGTCAATATCATCACCAAAAGCGCTCAGGACACGCACGGCGTCTACGCACAAGGGGGAGGAGGCACCGAAGAGCGGAGCTTTGCCGGCGCGCGTGTCGGCGGGGTAACCCCCGACTGTGTCAACTGGCGCGTCTGGTGCAAGTGGTTCGATCGCGACCGCCAGTTCGAGCCGAACGGTCGGGACTTCGACGACTGGCGACAAGGCCACGCCGGCTTCCGCGCCGACTGGCAGCCCAACTGCTGCGACGCGTATACGTTCCAGGGCGACGCTTACACGGGCACCAACGGCAACGCCTCTGGCCAGCCGCCCTTCGGTCTGAGGACATGCGACGAGCCGGTCGCCGGAGGCAACTTGCTCGGTCGCTGGACGCGCACCTTCAGCGAGCGGTCGGACATGACGCTGCAAGTCTATTACGACCGCACGGATAGACGCACGTTCAACTTCGACCAGAACATCGACATCTTCGACGTCGACTTCCAGCACCGTTTTTCCTGGAACGGCCGCCACAACGTGATCTGGGGGCTCGGTTACCGCTCGATATGGGACTACCTGCCGACGACCGGCACGCCGTCGCAGTTCACCGCCGACCCGGTCAGTCGCACCTTCGAGCTGGCCTCCGGGTTCATCCAGGACGAAATCGCGTTGATCGACGACGTGCTCTATTTCACGATCGGAACGAAGCTCTCGCACAACACGTTTACGGACGTCGAAGTCCAGCCGACCGCCCGGCTGCTTTGGCTGCCCGACGAACGCAGCGCTGCTTGGGGAGCCGTCTCCCGCGCCGTGCGCACTCCTTCGACGATGGAGAACGACGGGCGGGTCGTGATCGGCGAGCTACCACCGCCCGGGTCGGGAATTCCACTGGCGGTGTTGGGGTCGCGGGGCTTGGGCGCCGAGGAGATGATTGCCTATGAGATCGGTTACCGTCGGCAGCCGGTCGAGTGGTTTTCCTGGGACGTGGCCCTGTTCTACTTCGTTGACCAGGACATCGTGAACTTCAGCATGATCTTGCCTCCGGCGCCGCTGCCCGAGTTCGAGTTCTTCAACGGGGCATGGAGCGACAGCTACGGGATCGAGGTCAGCAGCGAGGTGGACGTGACACAGCGCTGGAAGGTCTCGGCCTGGTACTCGTTCATGCGATTGCACTATGACGCGGACCCAAGTGCCGTGGTCCGTGGCGACGTGATGGAGGACGGCTACCCGATCAACCAGGCGTTCTTGATGTCGTCGTGGGACCTGGGCCGGGACGTGGAATTCGACCTGTTAGCCCGCTACGTCGACAGCCTGCCCGCGTACAACGTGCCTCATTACCTCTCCCTGGACGCTCGGCTGGCGTGGCGCCCCTACCGCCACACGGAAATCTCCGTTGTCGGGCAGAACCTGCTCGACTCGCATCACCCGGAATACGGCACCAGTGTCTTCTCTGGCGAAGTGCCCACCGAGGTCGAACGCGGGGTCTACGGGATGTTCACTTGCCAGTATTGACTGGCTGGTGGCGGCGTTCGCGTCCAAGGTGACGGCCAATTCGCCGTAGCCCCCCGACTGCTTGGCAGCGGTCCAGCCGCCAACCAAGGGTCCATCAGGGAATCCTGCCGGACTCTGCACGGCGTCCGCTCCACTCGCGCGGGGCCGGCGGCCAGGGGAAGGTCGGCCCCGCTGCGCGGCCTTCGGCAAGCTACGCGCCGGGCAACTTCGCTTTCGATGTTGATCTCCTGCTGATCGCACTTGCTGCACCCCTGGCGGGCCGCCAGAGCCCCGCTTTCACCACGGGCACGGTTCTCCCTCGTTGCTCAAACGCCGACGCCAATAATAGAACGACCCTTCCGACACCCCCTCTCGGTGTCGCCGTCGGCCGACGTCAGCAAGGCGTTCAGCGGGGGCGGCGCGACCGCGGTCAATATCATCGGCGGTAAAGCCAATGCGTTCATCCAGGACAGCACGGTCACCGCCACCGGCATGGGCGAGGGGCAGGGCCAAGTCGCACTGAGCGCGGTCAACTCCTCCGAGATCGACGCCACGGTGGCAGCGATCTCGGTGTCCGCCGGCGCCGGCACGACGCCGGCGGTCGCGATCGGCTTCTCCTTGGCCCGCAATCTGATCGGCTGGAGCGAAGGCGGCGGCAAGGATCCCATCGAGGTCCGCGCCTACGTCGACGACACGGGCGACGCGGATGCGACCGAGATACACGCGGCGCGCGGGCTGACCCTGACGGCGACGGCCAGCGGCAGCATTGACGCGGTCGTGGAAGCCACCGCTGGCGCGCTGGCCGCTTCGACGGGCAGCGCCTTCGCGGTGGCCGGGGCCGGGCTGTGGACCGACAACAAGATGGCCGCCGCCGTGCAAGCGGAAATCGTCGGCGCGGACTTGATCGACGTCGACGCCGACGGGGTGAGCCTGATCGCCACCAACACGTCGAGCATCGTTGCCGACGCCCAGGCCGTGGCGCTGACCGCGAGCCTGGCCGGTTCGACCGGCGGCGCGGTCTCGATCGGCCTGTCGCTGGCGCACAATACGATCGACAACGACGTCGCGGCGCTGATCCGCGACACCGGCAGTGTGCTGACCAACGGCACCGGGGTCAGCGTGACGGCGACGGATAGCGCCAGCATTCACGCCTCGTCGATTGCAGCGGCGGTGTCGGCGGGCATCGGCGGCTCGATCGGGTTCGCTGTGAGCGGGGGTGGAGCCGAGTCGACGAACGTCATTCTCACCCGAACCAACGCCTCGATCAAAGGCAGTGCGCTCGGCATGGCCGTCGAGAACGTGGGGAACGTCGACATCGACGCGAGCAGCACCGCCGATATCGACGCACTGATCGGGGCCGTGCCGGGGTCGGTGAGCTTCGGCGGCACCACCGGCGTCGGCGTGGCGATCGGCATCGGGGTCGCGCGCAACTTCATCGGCTGGGATCCGAGCGGCACCACGGTCGAGGCGGACTACGACTCCCACGACGATCCGGCGGAGTTGGCGGCGGGGACGACGGTCAGGATCGCCTCCGGTCCGATGGCGGGCGAGGTGTTCGAGTACCTCGGCCCGACGTTGACCGACGGCGACCCGAACACGGACGGCATCCAGACCATCGACTTGTCCACTCAGAACTACCAGGACAAGAGCGTGTGGCGGCATTCCAGCCTTGGGGCATCCCCGGCGGAGATCCAGGCGAAAATCCTCGACTCGAGTATTCAGGCCTCTGGTGCGCTGACGCTGGATGCGGCGGCGAACGAGACCATCGATGCGATCGTTGTCGCCGGTGCGGTGGCGTTGTCGGGCGGCGGAAGCACGGGCGTCGGCGTCAGCGGCTCCGGGGTCTACAGCGAGAACCAGATCGGCGTCGACGTGAAGTCCTACATCGACGGCGATGGCGCGGCCGGCATCCTGGCCGACAGCGTCGCACTCACCGCCCAGGACACGTCGACGATCAACGCCCTTGCGGGCGCGGCCTCGCTGGCGTCCTCGCTCGGCGGCACCGCCGGGGTCTCCGTTTCGATCGGCGTATCGCTTGCCGGTAACACGATCACCAGCGACGTTGAGGCCTCCATCACCGGCGCGGACGGCGACCCCGCCGTCCTTACAGATGACGGCGTGACCGCCACCACTGCAGGCGGCATCACGCTCAGGGCAACCGAAACGGCGACCATCAACGCCATCTCCGCGGCGGCCTCGCTGGCGGCGGGCTTCGGTGGCATAGCCGGCGTTGCGGTCAGCGGGGCGGGTGCCGAATCGACCAACATCATCCTCACCGACGTCAACGCCTACGTCTCGGACAGCGCGCTTGACAGCGCGGGCGACGTCGACCTCGATGCGAGCAACGCCGCCGCCATCCACGCACTTGTGGTCAGCGCCTCGTACTCGGCCACCGTCGGCGGCACCGCGGGCGTGGGCGCGTCGATCGGCGCAGCGCTCGCGACCAACCTGATCGGCTTCACCGAGAGCGGCACTCGCCAGGGCGCCGAAGTCCAGGCCTACATCCAGAATTCGAGCGTTATCGACGCGAGTGCCCTCGCGATCAACGCCATCAGCAATCTGTCCGTCAACGCCGTGGTGCTGGCCGGATCGGTTGCGGTCGCGGGCGGCACGGTTGGGGTCGGCCTTGCGGGCGCGGGCGCGAGCAGCGAGAACTGCATCGCGGCCGACGTCCACGCGTACATCGACGGAGACGGCGCCTCTGGGATCACGGTTGACAGCGTCAGCTTGAATGCGGACGAGAAGTCGAAAATCTGCGCCGATACAGGCGCGGCTTCCGTGGCGGCCTCCTTCGGCGTTGCCGGCGCGTCCGTTTCCGTCGGCGTGGCGATCTCCTCCAACATGATAGACAATCAGGTCGAGGCCTACGTCAAGAACGCCGACAACCTGACCACAAAGTTTGACGACGTTTCCGTCACTGCGGACGAGACGTCCGCCATCACCGCGGTCACGGCTGCCGCGAGCGCAGCGGCCAGCGTCTCGATCGGCGGAGCGGGAGCGGGCGCGGAGACCACCGCCACCAACACACTGACCAGTAGCGTCGCGGCCTTCATCCAGGACTCGGACCAAGTGCAGTCGGCCGGCGCGGTGCTGGTCTCGGCCAGCGATACCTCGACCATCTCGGCGGACATCGCATCGGTCGCGCTCGGCGCCGGGCTGGTCAGCCTGGCGGTGGGCGTGACGCTTGCCGACAACACCATAGGCGACTCGGTCTCCGCGTACATCGACAATGCCGGCGTCACGGCCGGCGGCGCCGGCGACATCTGGGTCACGGCCAGCTCGAATCCGACCATCAGCACGACAAACGTCGTCGGCGCCGTTGCATTCGGCTTCGGTGGGGCAGGGGCGGGCGGCAGCTCGGAGACGACAATCAACGGGACGACGCAAGCGTACGTCGACGGCGGGTCGCTGACCGCGGACGGTAATCGCGTCGTCGTCAGCGCCACTTCGACGGCGCTGGCCGCCCCCGTCATCCGCGGCCTCTCCGGTGGCCTCGCGTCCGTCGCAGTCATGACCTCGAACGCCACGATTGAGGGAGAGACCCGTGCCTATGCCGGCGGCGACACCACCATCACGGCGAACGGGCTGAGCGTGACGGCAATCGATACCGCCAGGGCGACGCCCTCGACCGTAGTGGTCGGCGTGGGTGGCGTCACCGAGGCCGGCGCCAAGTCCGTCACGCGCATCACCCGCACGACGCAAGCGTTCATCGACGAGGGCGCCGACGTCTCCACCGCAACCGGAGCTGTCGACGTGTCGGCCCAGTCCACCGCCTTTGCGACCGGCAAAACCGCGGGCGTGGCCGGCGGCTTGAGCATCGCTATCGCCGCACTCGTCGTCGATGTCTCGGTGGCGGGTGACACGCGTGCCTACGTGGGCGACGGGGCAACGGTCGAGGCCGGACGGCTCAACCTGGCGGCGACCGCCAACAATACCGTCACCGCACCCACGACTGCGATCGGCGTGGGCCTGGTGGGCGTCAGCGGCGTGGTGCTTACTGCCAGCGACGACAGCACCGTCGAGGCCTACGTCGGCCCGCACGAGGGCACGGCATCGGCCGGCACGGCGACGACCGTGACCATCACCCACGGCGGCGTCGATGTCAGCGCGACCGTCATCTCCAGCGTCATCGCTGAAGTGGATGCCGTCTCGGTGAGCCTGCTCGCCAGCGGGGCCGGCACCAGCACGACCGCGACCGCTTCGCCGACCGCGCGCGCCTATCTCGGCGACGACGCAGTGATCGACGCCGATGGCGACGTGGTCTTTGATGCCGTCGGGCAAGTGCGTGCCG
>CAYOGX010000231.1:0-6770 GCA_964403235.1 uncultured Planctomycetales bacterium
TGGGAGCCGTCTCCCACCTCGCGTCGCATCGCGAACTGGATCAAGGCGTCACTGGCCGGGGCGGAATTCGGTGGGGACGCGGAGGCCAGTCTGGCCGTCCAGGTGCGCTGGCTGGAACGGCGGCTCGAGCACCACCTGGGCGCCAACCACCTTCTGGCCAATGCCAAGGCACTGGTGCTCGCCGGCTTGTATTTTGGCGGTAGAGAGGGTGACCGCTGGCTCGCGCGGGGCGCCCGCCTGCTCGCAAAGGAACTGGACCAGCAGATTCTTGACGATGGCGGCCATGAAGAACGCTCGCCGATGTACCAGGCCATCGTGTTGGAGGACGTGCTCGACATCCTCAATGCGGCGCTACTCCAGGGCCACGCCGACGATCCGGCGCTTGCGGGCCTGCCGCGTATTGCATCCGATATGCTGAGCTGGCTCCTGGCGATGACGCACCCCGATGGTGACATCGCCTTCTTCAATGACGCCGCGTTTGGTGTTGCGCTCCCACCGGAGGCGCTGACCGGCTATGCGGCCGGGCTCGGCATCAATCCCGCGAAGCGGCCGGCCGGGGCGATCCGCGCGCTCGGTCCGTCGGGTTACGTACGTGCCGCGCTCGACGGTGCGGTGGCAATCCTCGATATCGGTCCGGTCGGACCCGACCATCAGCCGGGACATGCCCATGCCGATACTCTTTCGTTCGAACTGTCGGTGGGCCGGGGACGGGTCGTGGTCAACGGTGGCACATCCACCTACGAGCGCGATGCCGTGCGGGCGCGCGAGCGATCGACCGCCGCCCACAGCACAGTCGAAATCGACGGGAGCGACTCGTCGGAAGTCTGGGCGGCGTTCCGCGTTGCCCGACGCGCCCGGCCCTTCGATACAACAATAGATGTCACCGGGCTCCCGTCCGCCGTCAGCGCCGCACATGACGGGTACCGGCGTCTCGCCGGGTCGCCAGTTCACCGGCGGACCTGGCGGTTCGACGCGCGCCGCATGACGATCACGGACGAGATCGCGGGATCGTACAGGACGGCGGTGGCGCGTTTCCATCTCCATCCCGACGTGACGGCGACGGTTTCCCGCGACGGCCGGTCCGGTGAGCTGGCGTTGGCCTCGGGTTGCAGTGTGGCCTGGTCGGTGTCGGTGCCGGCGCGGATCGAGCCGATTACGTGGAGCCCCGAGTTCGGGAAGACACTGGCCACGACCTGCCTTGCGGTCAAGTTCGACGGGCCCGATCTCCAAACCGTGTTCGTCTGGTAGCCTGTGCACGTCCTCTTCCTGACCGACAATTTTCCGCCCGAGGTCAACGCACCGGCGACGCGCACCTACGAGCACGCACGGCTCTGGGTCGAAGCGGGACATCAGGTGACGGTCGTGACCTGCGCTCCGAATTTCCCGACCGGCCGCGTGTTCGAAGGCTATCGCAACAGGCTCGTCAGCCGCGAGGTGTGCGATGGCATCCGGGTCGTCAGGGTCTGGTCCTACATCACGGCCAACAAGGGGTTCTTTCGTCGCTCGCTCGACTTCGCGAGCTTCATGGCGGCGGCGACAGTCGCGGGGCTGTTCGTGCGCAAGCCGGACGTGGTGGTGGCGACGTCTCCCCAGTTCTTCACGGCCATCGCCGGTTGGGCGGTCGGTGCGTTGCGGCGCCGGCCGTTCGTGTTCGAACTGCGCGATCTATGGCCGGAGTCGATACGCGCCGTCGGTGCAATGGAAAAGGGGAGGGCTTTCCGCACGCTCTCGTTTCTGGAAATGTTCCTGTATCGCCGGGCGGCGGCGGTCGTTTCGGTCACGAACGCGTTTCGGGATAACCTGATTAATCGCGGTATCGACGAGCGCAGGGTTCATGTCGTCACCAACGGTGTCGATCTGGTGCGCTTCAAGGCAGGTCCTGCCGATGCGGCGCTGGCAGAAAGTCTCGGCGTTTCCGGGAAGTTCGTCGCCGGCTACGTGGGGACGCACGGCATGGCGCACAGCCTCGAGACTCTTCTCGATGCGGCTGCGTTGCTCCGGGGGCGCGATGACATCAGGCTGCTTCTGATCGGCGATGGAGCGGAGAAGAACCGCCTCCGGCAAATGGCGTCGGACAAGGGGCTTTCGAACCTCCTGTTCGTCGACACCGTCCAGAGATCGGAGATCCGACGTTACCTTTCGATCCTCGATGCCGCCGTCGTTCACCTCAAGGATACGCCGCTGTTCGAAACGGTCATCCCGTCCAAGATCTTCGAGGCGATGGCGATGGGTATCCCGCTTGTCCACGGCGTACGCGGTGAGTCGGCAGCCATTGTCGCGGAGGCCGGGGCGGGCATCGTGGTGCCACCCGAGGATGCCCAGGCCATCGCCGCGGCGCTCGTCCGTATTGCCGACGATCCAGCGCTCGCGGCACGCCTGGGAGGCGCAGGGCGCGAGGCCGCCCTCGGCTACGACCGTTCGGTCCTGGCGGGTCAGATTCTGGAGGTCCTCGTCGACGTCTCCGGGGCTAGGGGATCGGCTCGCCGATGAGCAGGTCGCCGTCCAGATCGGCCTCGAAAGTGGTCTCCAGTTCCCAGACATCAGTGTCGGACAGCGACCCCACCGGCATGTAGATGTCGGACTGGTAGGCACCGGTCCCATCGACGGACCACTTGGCGTAGTCGCCGTTGATCCGTTCCCATAGTACGTCGAAACCGCCTGCGCCGTTCTCTTCGGCGTGAATGGCGCCCCATTGCGAAACCGTGTCCGGCCCGTACGCCTTGTCGTCCCGGGTCAGCCACACTTCCTCTTCGCTGGTGTCCAGGCGGTAGCGGTCGCCCACGATCACAAGCGCAACGTCACCCTCGGATTCGATTGAATCCGGTACGCCGCCGACGTGAAGGTCGTTGTTGTGATCGAAGTCGAAAATGACTTCGATGTCGTCGATCAAGTCGCTCGTCTGCGATCCGATCGGGTAATACGTGTCCATGACATACACGCCGCTGTTGTTGACGGTCCACAACGCGAGATCGCCGTTCGACCGCTACCACAACACCCTGTAGCCATCGCCGTCGTTCGCCTCTACGTGGATGGCCTCCCACTGCGATACCGTGTCCGGTCCATAAGGTTGACCTCCCCGGGTGACTTCGATCTCTGCGTCGCCGTCGATGATGAGATAGTGCCCGTCCACCACGACCAGCGACATGTTCCCGTTGTCTTCGACCACGATCGGGGGCGTGCCGATGATGTCGTTGTCGTTCAGGTCGAGATCGAAGACGCTTTCGAGCCCCTCGATGAACGCGTCCGTATGCAGGTGAATCGGATAGTAGGCGTTCCAGACCTGCTCGCCGTCGTTGTCCACATGCCATCTGGCCAGGTCGCCGTTGGTGCGCTGCCAAAGGATATTGAAGCCGCCGCTTTCATCGATTTCCGCGTGGATTGCTTCCCACTGCGGAATCGAGTTCGGGCCTATCGCTTCTCCGTTTCGTGTGACCGCAACATCGAGCTCTGGATTGATATCGTCCCGAATACGGTAGGCGTCGTCCACCGTCGCCAGCACGATTTCCGGTTCCGGCGGTGGGGGCGGGGGCGTTCCGATGTGGGTGTCGCCGTCCAGATCGGCGGTCATCTCGACCTCGAGATCGAAGATCAGCTGATCATCCTGAATCGCGATCGGGTAATAGATGTCGGAGACGTACGCACCCGTCGCGTCGACGGTCCAGCGGGCCAGATCGCCGTTGGTGCGTTGCCACAGGACTGTGTACCCGGCGGCGCCGTCGCTCTCGACCTGAATGGCCTGCCACTGCGCCACGCTGTCCGGGCCGTAGGGCACGCCGTTGCGCATCACGGGCAGGACGTCGCCGTTGCCGTCCACGATGTGGTAGGTGTTTGCCACGCCGTCCAGCGCCAGCGTGGTCCCGCCGTTCGTCTCGATGGCCGCCAGCACGACGATCTCGAACTGGGTAGTCTCGGTCGCGTCGCCATCCGTAGCCGTGACCTCGATGGTGTGGCTCGGGTTTGCAGTACCGTCGAGCAGGGTGCCGTCACTGACGGTGACAACGCCGGTCACCTCGTCGATCTGGAAGCGCCCGCCGGCATCGTCGGTGAGTTCGAACGACACCGACCCGCCGTTCGGATCGGAGGTCACGGCGGTAATACCGACCTCGGTTCCATTCACGGCGCCTTCCAGAACGCGGTTGACCGAGATGTCGTCGTCAACCGGAGCAGCGGGGGCGGCGTTGGCCACGGAAATGGTGAAATCCTGCGAGGACGAGATCGTGCCATCGCTGGCTTCGACCGTGATCTCGTGGGTCGGGCCCGTTTCGAAGTCCAGAAGCGATCCGTCGCGGACCGTGACCACACCGGTGGTTTCGTCGATCTGGAAGCGCCCGCCTGCGTCGTTGGTGAGTTCGAAATAGACCGCCCCGCCGCTGGGGTCCGTGGCCGATGCGGTGATGCCGACCGTGGCCCCATTCTGGGCGGCTTCCGTGACGCTGTTCGCAGCACCGTCTTCGTCGATCGGGACGGTCGGGGCGGCGTTCGCCACGTCGATCACGAAATCCGCTGCGACCGTTGCCTGCCCGTCCGAGGCTTGCGCCCTGACCTGATAGCGATGGTCCGCGGCGGTCTCGTAGTCGATATTGGCCGATCCGTACGCAGACACGGTGATGACGCCGGTCGACTCGTCGATCTGGAAGCGCCCGCCGGCGTCGTCCACCAGCGACCAGGAGATGGCGCCGCCGTTCGGGTCTTCGGCCACGGCGGCGATGCCGACCGTTGTTCCCTCAGCCGCGCCTTCCGTGACGGTATTGGCCGCGGCATCGTCGTCGGTCACGGACGGCGGAGCGACGTTGGTGACCGCGATGACGAAGGTTTCCGTCGTGGATTGCCCGCCGGCGGTTGCCTCGACCTCGATGGTGTACTGCTGCCCGGCCGCCGATTCGTAGTCGATCAGCGTGGCGTCGTTGATCGTGACGACGCCGGTCGTCTCGTCGATCCGGAAACGCCCGCCGGCATCGTCGGAAAGCGCGTACGTGACAGCCGTGCCGTCCGCATCGCTCGCCTGCGCGGTGATGCCGACAGTCTCGCCGCTCTCAGCACCTTCGGCGACGGTGTTCGCGGATACGTCGGAGTCCGCGGGCGCGGTCGGAGCGACATCGATGTCGACCGATATCGTCGCATCTCCCGTGTTGCCATCGGCATCGACGATGGTCAGCGTCAGATCCCGGGCGGCCGCCGGAGGCGCATCTGTCTGCAGCGAGATCGCGCGCAACAGGGCGTTCACCGCGGCGTCGGGCGCACCCTCGTCGAAGGCGATCACGAGATCCGTGCCGGCGGTGCCGCCCGCCCACGTCGCGAAGGAGGCCTCGTTGTAGGTGATCGCCGCCCCGGCCAACGCGATTCCGCCGATCTGCTGGACAGCCAGCGTGTCGTCGGCCGTCGCGCCGTCGAGACTGACGGTCAGCGAGCCGCTACCGAACCCGGTGCCGTCCGGGTTGGAAGCGCTGGCGTTCGTGTCGATGAGGACGCCGGCGACCGCGGCGGCGTGGCCGACTGAAACGGTGCTCGCAAGATCCTCGAAAGTTGGGGGCGTCGAGACGTTCTCGATCGTCAAGGCGATGGCAGCGGTGCCGATTTCGCCTTCGGTGTCCGTGAGCGCAAAGGTGATGTCGCGCGCTGAATCCGGCGGATCGTCCGCCGAGGAACTGTAGGCGATCGCCTGGATCAACGGCAGGGCGCGCGAGTTGTAAACCCATTCGCCGAATTCAATGGTCAGAGGCTGCCCGTCGGTGCCCCCCGACCAGACGGCAAAGGCATCTCCGTCAAAGGAGACTGCGTTACCTTCGAGCGTAATGCCGCCGGCTTCCCGGATGAACAACGTGTCGTCCGGATCAGCGTCCTCGATCGAAACTGTGAGGCGTCCGAACTTGAAACCTGACCCGTCCGGATTCCAGGTTTCTATCGCGTTGTCGATGATCACGCCCGTCGCAGCGTCGTTCCTGTCGATTGTGATCGCGGCCGCGGTGGTTTGGAATCTTGGCGCTCGCGTGACGTCGATGGTAACTGGGTGGCGGTGGACTCTTCAAGCGCGGTGTCGGTCGCCACCACCTCGATGACGTGACCGCCAGCGACATGGTCGATCGTAGCCTTTGTCGTGACGACGCCCGTTGTCGCGTCGATCTCGAAGCGGCCCTCCGCATCGTCGCTCAGCGCGTAGGTGACGGTGCCGCCGTTGACGTCGCTGGCTGCCGCGCTGATGCCCACGGTCGCGCCCACGTCTGCCGTCTCGGAGACGGTGTTGTCCGACGCGTCGGCGTCGACCGGTGCCTCGGGTGCCGCGTTCGTCACGTCTATGACGAAATTGGCCGCGGTACCGGTGCTTCCGTCGTTCGCCTGCACGGTAATCTGGTGGGAAGTCGCGCTCTCGTAGTCGATGTTGGCGGCGCCAAACGCGGTAACGGTCACCACGCCCGTTGCAGCATCGATTGCAAAGCGTCCGCCGGCATCGTTCGTCAACGCGTAGGTGACGCCGGATCCGCCGGCATCGGTCGACGACGCTGTGATGCCCACCGTTGCGCCCTCGACGGCGCCTTCCACGATCGCATTCCTGTCGCCATCCTGATCGACCGGTGCGTCGGGGGCCGCGTTCGTGACGCTGACCGTGAAGGTCTCGGATGCGGTTTCCCCGCCGTCGCTGGCCTGTACGGTGATCTGGTGGGACGTCGCGCTCTCGTAGTCGATATTGGCCGCGCCGAACGCGGTGACCGTGACCACGCCCGTAATGGCGTCGATTGCGAAGCGTCCGCCCGCGTCTCCGGTCAGGCTGTAGG
>CAYOGX010000232.1:0-6760 GCA_964403235.1 uncultured Planctomycetales bacterium
CGGGTCGAGCCCGTCGGGCAAGTACTGTATCCTCGGCACCAACCCCATCCAGATCGGTCTGGGTTCGGTGCTCGGGAGCGTGATGCGGGTGCACTCGTCTGGGTCGATCGAGACCACGGGGGTGAACACGGACCTGGCGATCGAGGGCGACGGGTTCTTCATCCTGGCCAAGGCCGACAACAAGCGGGCGTTCACTCGGGACGGGACCATGATGCTCAACAGCAGCAACTACCTGGTCTCGCAGGACGGGTTTTACCTTCAGGGCTTCGGGATCGATTCGAACTTCCAGATCATTCCCGGCGCCCTGGGCAATCTGCAGGTCCCGGTGGGCACGATGAGCATCGCCAGCGAGACCGAGAATACCAAGCTGGACGGTAATGTCGACGCCGGTGGCTCCGTCAGTACCCAGGGCAGCGTGCTCAGCTCCCAAGGGTACGACAGTTCCCTGGGAGGCGATGCGACGGCGGCGACGCTTCTGACGAATCTCGTGCCGGATGGGGGCGGCGCCGCGCTATTTGCCGCGGGCGATACGATCACCGTCACGAGCGATGTCAAGAAGGGCGGGCGCGACATGCCCGAGTCCACCTTCACCGTGGGCGCGGGCGACACCGTTCAAACCTTCATGACATGGCTGAGCGGGGCGTTCGGGCTGAACGACGATCCGCTCGCGCCGGCAACGGTGCTGGACGATTCGGTGCCCGGGTCGATCAGCCAACCGCCGGGGTGGTACATCAGTACGGGTCTGGCGGGCGAGCCGGCCCCGGCCGGGTCGCTCTACGTGGTCGGAGACCACGGCGAGGCCAACGCGCTGACCATCGGGGCCGGTGCGATCATCGCCACTAGCGGGAGCACAACATCGATCCCGTTTTCCTTCAGTGAGATGAAGGCCGCGGACGGTGAGAGTGTCTACACGTCCTTCGTGGTCTACGACTCGTTGGGCAAGGCCATCAACCTCGACCTGACGATGACGATGGAGACCAAGGACAGCAGCGGCGTGACGTGGCGGTGGCAGTGCGAATCGGCCGACGATACCGGGCTGGGGCGAGGCGGCGGGCAAATACCCGACCTGTTCCTTGGGGACGGTCTGATCGTGTTCGACCAGAATGGCCAGCATTTTAGCAGCCCCGACGCGAGCATCGTCATCGATCGGGACAACACCGGCGCGGTGGACCCGATGGGGGTCGCCTTCAACTTTTCGGACGTGACGTGCCTGACCACCGGGTCGAACGCGGGGGCGGGCAACCCGACGCAGTCGGTGCTGGTGATGACGACGCAGGATGGTTTTCCGGCCGGCACGCTACGGGACTTCAGCATCGGGGCCGATGGGACCATCATCGGAACGTTCACGAACGGCCTCCAGAGGACGCTGGGTCAGGTGGCCCTGGCCAACTTCTCCAACCCCGAGGGGTTGGTGGCCGAGACGAACAACACCTTCGCCCTCGGTCCCAATAGTGGCGTGCCGATCATCACGGCCCCGCTGACGCTTGGTGTGGGTCGGATCATGTCGGGGGCGTTGGAGTTGAGCAACGTGGATCTGTCGCGGGAGATGATCGGGCTGGTGACCGCCTCGACGGGCTTCAGTGCCTCCGGGCGGATCATCTCGACGTCCGATGAGCTGTTGCAGGAGTTGTTGTTGCTGACCCGGTAGGGGGTCGGCCGGGCTTGAGTTGACAGGGTGAGCCGTGCCGGCGACGGGCGTGGGTTGGGCCCGTCGGTGGAACGGTGCGCCGGGAACGGAGCACGGGCGGGCCCCGACCGGGGCCCGCAGGTGGGCCGGGTTATCGGGCATGGCCCCCGGCCCGCCGATTCGGTCACGCAGGGGAACGGCGTGGCCACCAGGCCGGGGGTCGGACCCGTGATCGCGTTGACCAGACTGAACGGACACAAGGTGGTCGTGAACGCCGAACTGATCAAGACGGTCGAACAGACGCCTGACACGATGCTGACGCTGATCAACGGCGATCACCTGCTGGTGGCCGAGACCGTCCAAGAGGTCGTCGAGCGGGCGATCGAGTATCGGCGGCAATTGCGAGCGTTTGCCAATGGCTAGTCTGATCCGCAGCAAGGTTAACTCCGGCATGGTGCGGGCCGATGAATCCCATGTGTGTGACGTTGCGCGGATGGGCAAAGCCAGGGGGCAAGGTCTAGCGATGGACATCGCCACACTTATCGGGTTGTTCGTCGGTTCCAGCTTGATCGCCTGGGCCATCATGAGCAAGAGCGATCTGGGCAACTTCCTCGATCCCGCCTCGGTGGCGATCGTGATCGGGGGGTCGGTTGCGGCCTCGTTGATCAGCAACCCGCTGAAGGACTTCCTGGGTGTGGCCAAGGTGATCAAGAACGCGTTCTTTGCGAAGGCATCGGACTCCAAGAAGTTGATCGTAGACCTGGTGAGCTACGCGGAGATCGCGCGGCGGGACGGGATCTTGTCGTTGGAGAACTCGACCAAGGACATGGACGACGAGTTCATCGTTCGCGGCATTCAGATGGCCGTCGACGGTACCGATCCCGAGCTGATCGAGCAGATCATGACCAGTGAGGTCGAGACATTGGCCGAGCGACACGGCCACGGCAAGGCCTTGCTGGACGGGATCGGCAGGTACGCGCCGGCCTTCGGCATGATCGGGACGCTGATCGGGCTGGTGTGCATGCTCCAGGACATGGACGATCCGAGCAAGATCGGGCCCGGGATGGCGGTGGCCTTGCTGACCACGCTGTACGGGGCCCTGTTGGCGAACCTGGTGGCCTTGCCCCTGGCGGACAAGCTGTCCGTGCGGAGCGATGAAGAGCTCCTGAGCAAGGCCATCATCATCCGCGGCGTGATGAGTATCCAGTCGGGCGACAACCCGAGGATCGTGGAGCAGAAGCTCAAGACGTTCCTGCCGCCGACCCTACGCGGGTCGGGCGACCAGGACAGTGGGGACAGGGCGTAGAAACGAGGCGTAAGGAACATGGCCAAGAAGAAGCAGGCCTCCGGCGGCGCCCCTGAGTGGATGGTCACCTATGGTGACATGATGAGCCTGTTGCTGTGCTTCTTCGTCATGCTGGTGGCCATGAGCACCACCGATAAACAGAAGTTCATCGAGGCGATCAGGAGCATTCAGGAGGCCCTGGGATTCGAGAACAGCCTCGGGCAGATCCCGACGCTGGACCCCAGCCAGAACAGCATGATGCAGCGGCTGGAGCAGATCATCATCCCCAGGAAGTCCAAGAACGTCGGCGAGACCGACGCGGAGGGTCTGGAGGGCAAGGAGTATCGGGTCGAGCAGATCCGCGAAGGGCTGCGGATCAGGGGCGGGGTTCTGGAGTTCAGTCGCGGCAGCGCCAACCCGCGTCCGAGCACGGTGAAGGTCATGAAGCAGATGGCCCGTGAGATCAAGGGGCATACCACCAAGATCGAGGTCCGCGGGCACACGTCGCTCGAGCCGCTAGACCCGGATAGCGCGTTCAAGAGTCACATGGATTTGAGTTATGCGCGGGCCAAGGCCATCGCCGACCTGCTGGTTGACGAGGGGATCCGGCCGGAGCGCTTGAGGCTGGTGGCCTGCGGGCACACCGAGCCGATCAAGACGCAGGCCTACAAGGAGAAGGAGCACGCTCGCAATCGGCGTGTGGAGATTCTCGTGACGGAAGTTCTGGTCAGCGAGTTGGTCGGGGCGGGATCGGCCAACCATCAGGAGTTGTAAGCCATGGCAGAGGAACCGGTCCAGGGCGCTTCGGACGATGCCGGCCCCAGCTCGGGCAAGAACAAGAAGAGCGTGGTGGTCGGCGGCATCATCGTCGGTGTCATGTTGATCGAAGGGGTCGGTCTGTACGCAATGATGAAGCTGTTGGGGTCCGGTCCCGAGCAGGCGGCCGCGGACGAAGGGCTGGTGAGCAGCGGGGCGGAAGCCGGCGATCGGCCCGAGATCCCCGTCGTCAAGATGAAGGTCCCGAACCGGCTGAGCGGCAAGACCTACGTATACGACATCGAAGTGGCCGCCACACTGATCGTGCCCGAGGGCAAGGAGCCCGAGCCGTATGCCAAGGAGATCATCAAGAAGATCGAGAAGCATGAGAACGGCATCCGCGACAGGCTCGGCTATCTGGTGAGGAGCACCAAACCGGATGCGCTGGACGAGCCGGGCCTGGTGCGGATACGCCGGCAGATCAAAGAGGAGTTGGGCAAAGTGCTGGGCGACGAGAAACTGTTCGATCAGATCCTGTTGCCCCGCTGGATGCCGCTGCGGGCGGACATGTAGCCCGAGCCGGCCTGCCGGACCCTTGGAGTTCGCCGCTGGCGGCGTCTCCAGGCGGGCGGGTCCAGGTCCATGGAAGGACAAGACAGATGGCTAGCGAGGAAGAGCCAGGCGGCGAGATGTCGCAAGAACGGATCGACGCGGCGCTAACGGACGCGTCAGGCGAAACCGGCGCCGAGGACGCCGAGTCGAAACCCGAGCCGGCCGGCGACGGCGCCGCGCCCGAGCCCGAGTCGGCGGACGGGGACGCCCTGCTCAGTCAGGCCGACCTCGACGCCGCGGTGGGGGGCGGCGGGGGCGATCCACCCGTGGCGGATCAGACCGAGCAATCCCAAGACGACCGTGTGGACTCCGCGGGTAATCCCTTGGACGACGTGGCGGCAGCAATGGCCTCCGCCATCGAAGACGAGAGGCCCTCGACCGATTCGTCTGCGATCGGCTCGGACCCGAAGCCTGCGGGCCTGCCGGACTTCGGGTCGGGCCTGCCGGCTTCGGAAACGACCAAGCAGATCGATCTACTCGAGGACGTCGAGCTGAACGTCAAGATCGAGCTGGGCCGCACCGAGATGCTCGTCGAGGACGTCCTCCAGCTCGACGAGGGGTCGGTGGTCGAGCTGGACAAGCTGGCCGGTGATCCGGTGGACGTCTTCGTCAACGAGCGCCTGGTGGCCCGGGGCGAGGTGTTGGTGCTCAACGACAACTTCTGCGTTCGGATCAACGAGATCATGTCCCAAAAGGGAGAGGCGATACGCAGTTGACGCCGGGACGTATTCCCTAGACAGGTGGACCCAATGCCCAATCGTCGGACAAGCAGGTGGATCGCGTGCGGCGCGGTGATGTGGTTATCGGTCGGTTCGGCCGGCGTGCTGGCCTCGGGGTCGCACGGGGCTCTGGGGAGCCCCCGGGCCGGCCGAGGGGGTCCGGCCGGCAGTGGTGGCTCGGTGACGGCCAATGCGACCGTCGCCGTCGGGGTTCGCCCTCCGGCGGCGGGTTCGGCTCGACCTTCGGTGAAGGAGGCGGATAGCTCGTCGGCCGAACAGGCGGGTCGGACGGCGACCGACCCAACGGTACGGGCACGCGACCAAAGCGCGGGGTCCCGCCTCGTCCGCCGCCCGAGTGGCGTCGCCGCGACCCACCGGCCGCAGGTGGGACCGCGGAGCGAGGGAGGCCGCGCGTGGTACGCTGACGGGCTGATCGCTCTGGCCATCGTGTTGGGCATGATCGCCGCGTCGGCCCTGGCGGTGAGGAAATGGTTCGGCAAGTTTCGGACGGCCGTCGGCGGCGGCGACGAGAACCTCCAGGTCGTTTCCCGGTTGGCGCTCAGTCCCAAACAGAGCGTCTGCCTGATTCGCCTGAGCCGCCAAGTGGTCCTGCTCGGGGTCACCCCCGACCAGATCAGCCTCCTGACGGTCGTCGAGGATCCGGAGGCGGTCAGTGAGTTGTTGGCCTCGGCCGATCGCTCCCCGGGACCCGGACTGGGCGACCGGTTCGCTCGGTTCTTCTCGAGCGCGTCATCCAGCTACGACGCGTCGCTGGACGAGACCGAACCCGACGCCGAGATGCCGATGGCGACCGGCGACCGGCACTATCGTCGGGCCCGCACGGAGCTGTCGGGTCTGTTGGACAAGGTCCGATCGCACGGCCGGCCCAGCCGCGAGCACGCGACGCGCCGTGATGACGACACCGGGCTGGGCACCATCGCCGTCGCCTGACCCGGCGCGGCAGACAACTCGATGCGCTAAGGAGTAGCGCGATGATTGCAGAGCATGGAGGCTCGAGCCCCGTTTGGATCGTGGCGCTGACGGCGGGGTTGACGGTGTTCGGCGCGGCTGCGGTGCAGGGACAACCGGTCCCGGCCTCGGGGCCGCAGGACACGCAGGTCGACAGCGCGTCGCCGGGCCACAAGGCCCTCGACAATCCCCTACAGATTCCCGATCTCAGCAAGGTCGCGCCCCCCGCGTCGGACCGCAAGGGGGTGGTCTCGACGCTTCAAATCCTTGTCATCATGACGGTGCTGTCGTTGGCGCCGTCGTTCCTGATTCTGACCACGTGCTTCACGCGGATCATGGTGGTTCTGGCCATGCTCCGCCAGGCCATGGGCACGCAACAGTTGCCCCCCGGTCAGGTCATCACCGGGTTGTCGCTGTTCCTGACATTCATGGTGATGGCCCCGACCTGGCAGAAGATCTACGAGAGCGCGCTGGTGCCCTATCTCGATCAAGAGCTGTCGCAACGCGAGGCCTTCGACGCCGCGCTGGGGCCCATGCGGGGGTTCATGATCCGGCAGATCGAGACCGCCCAGAACGAGGGGGGCGTGTTCATGCTGCTGGAGTATCGTAGGAGTGAGCCGATCCCCGAGGACGAGGTCCTGGAATGGGACGACGTGCCCACCACGGTGCTCGTGCCCGCCTACGTCCTGAGCGAGCTCAAGGCGGCCTTCACGATGGGGTTCTGCTTCTACCTGCCCTTCCTGGTGATCGACATGGTGATCGCGACCATTCTGATCTCGATGGGCATGCTGA
>CAYOGX010000233.1:0-6742 GCA_964403235.1 uncultured Planctomycetales bacterium
GTATCGGATGCGGGCGTCGGGCGAACACAAGATCGGCATCCGCGCCGTCGCGACCACGGGACGCGTCGGGTACGTGTACCCCGCGCGAGATGGGCGATGGGCGCTGATCGTGCGTAACTTCTTCGTGGACCCGTCCGGCCAGTACGTCGACGTGCCCTGGCAAGACACCCAAGACATGGGCTATTCGACGCAAGCCTGCAACGTGAACAGCGGTCTGGGCAGCTTCAGCGAATTAGAGTACCACGTACCGGCGATCGGGCAGGGCACGGGCCGGTCGCAGTGTGAGGACCTCGCGCAGGTCTGGGCGTTTCGCGGGACCCGGGAGCAGATCCGTGCCGTGGCCGAGAACCTGCTAAGGCCGTGCGAAGGATGACTCGCCAATGAAGGTGGACCTATCAGGCAAGGTCGCATTGGTGACGGGCGCGGGTCGTGGGATCGGTCAGGCCATCGCGGACGTGTTGGCGGCCAATGATGCCCGCGTTGTCTACACGGACATCGACGTCGATGCAGCCAGGGGCTCGGCGTCGCGATCGCCCGGCTGTACGGCGATGGCGATGGACGTGACCGACGAGGCGCAGGTCAACGACGTGGTCGCAGCCGTCGCCCGTGAGTGCGGCCAGTTGGACATCCTGGTCAACAACGCCGGCGTGAACACGCTCGAGCACCGCGTCCCGATCGACGCGTTCCCGCGGGACGAGTGGGACCGTCTGCTCAACGTGGATCTGACCGGCCTGTACCTGGTCAGCAAGGCGGTCGCGGGCGTGATGCGGTCGCAGGGCTCGGGTCGGATCATCAACATCGCCTCGATCGTCGGGCTCGTGCCGTTGCGGTTGCAGTGCGCGTTCGTGGCCGCCAAGGCCGGCGTGATCAACCTGACCAAGTCGTCGGCCATCGAGCTCGGGCCCGCCGGCATCACCGTCAACGCGATCGCGCCCGGGTCGATCCTGACCAAGGGCACGAAGGAGCTGTTCTACGGAGACGACGGGAGATTCAAGACGTCGGTCGAGCAGATGCTGGCCCACATCCCGCTGGGCCGGCCGGGGTCGGTAGACGAGGTCGCCCATGCCGTCCTGTTCCTGGCCGCGCCGGAGGCCAGCTACATCAACGGCGCGGTCCTAACCGTCGACGGCGGGTGGACGGCCGGGTACGCACGCGAGTTCTGACCGTCTCGGCCTGTCACGCCACAGCCACGCAAGGAGAACCGATGGCCAAGATCACCACCTTCAAGGGCTATCAGGGCAACGAGCCGCCCACCGTTCCCAAGCCCGACAAGCCGGTTGACCCCATGATCGTGACGGTCCAGGACGGGGTTCCGGTGGCCTATCCCGGATGCCACGGGCTCGGCGTCCGCGTGGTCCATCCAGTGAATCCCAAGGCGCCGGCCAAGAACATGGGCCTCGTCATGTTCTACGTCCCGCCGCACGTTGTGCTCGAGCCCGGCTCGCACGAAACGGAGGAGACGTACGTCATCCTCGAAGGACGCGGCCGCATGACGTTCGCCAATTCCCAGCGCGAGGTGAGCCGGGGCGATTTCGTCTACCTGCCGCCCTGGTGCGAGCACGGCATCGAGAACACCGGGACCGAGGCGCTCGTGGTCCTCATCGCGACCTCGCCGCCGAATCCGTAGCGGGGCGTCCTGCCCGACGTCCTCGCGGATCAAGAATGAGATGACCTGGCGGCATTTCGCCGCGGCACCAAGGTGGACACCGCCGAGATGCCCACGGCCAGCACCGCAGCACCGGCGAAGACCCGCTCGTACCCCAGACCGACCCAAATCGCCCCGGCCACGGCGGGAATGGTCATGGATGCGATGTGGTTGATCGAGATCCCCATGGCCAACGTCGAGTTGATCTCCTGCGGCGAATCCGACAACCGCGAGACGTAGACCGGCCGACTCGCGCCGAGGGCGAACAGAAGGTTGTCCGCCACGAAGCACACGCAAGCAACAGATCGCGCCGTATGGGAATCGCCCGTCAGTTTCAGCGCGTAGCCATAACCCAGACAGACCGCGGCCAGCATCAGGCCGTCCGCGATCATGACGGCGCGCTCGCCGAACCGATCGATGGCCGCCCCCGCGATGGGCTTGAACGCAATCCCGATCAACGCGCCGATCAGCAGCAGCCGGGCGATCCCCGAGGCCGGCTCGCCGTATATCTGGATCAGCACCCACGGACCGAACGTGAGGAAGATCTGCTTGCGCGCCCCGAACAGGAACTCGAGCGCGTAGTAGAGGCTGAACCGTTTCCGAACGACCAGCGGCGCCCGGGGTTGACGCAGCTCGGGGATGTGCATCACGAAGTAGATCGCGGCGGCCGCAGCCGCCAACACCGCTACCCACACGAACCCGGTGCGGTACGGCGGGGCCGTCCGGTCGAACAACAGCCACACACCCCCCGCACCGAGCACCATCCCCAACGAGCCGATCGCGCTGACCTGGCCCATCCGCGTGCCGCGATTCGTCTCGTCGCTCAGCGCCAGCGCCACCGAGACGCGCACGGGCTGGAGCAGGTGCATGCCGGCGCTGCCGATCATCATCATGACCAACATCATCCCATAGCCCGTCCCCCACACCGCCAGGCCCACCATGCCCACCGCGAAGCCCAGCGCACCCAGCACGGCCACCCGCGTCAGCGGAATCGCACACAGGATGCCCGCCATCAAGACCACCAGCAGGCCGGGCAGCTCGCGGGGAAACTCGAGCCAACCCCGAGCATCCGCACCCAGGTGAAACGTATCGGAAAGGAAGTTGTTGAAGATCGACTCGTGAACGCCCACCGCGCCCATCATGCAGGCCACGGCGAAGAAGAACAGCAGTAGCTGCCGCTTGCTCGACATCGAATCCCCTCGAGGCGGGTACCCGCGCGCGTGCCAACGGACCGGCGTAGCCCACTCTAGCGGCCGTCCACGATGCCCACAAGAACCGCCGCGAGGTCGGTCCGCACGGAAGTACCCCATAACGAACGCGATGCGAGAGGGTGTCCGCGCGTCCCCGGGCGACCGGGACGACGGACTCAGGCGGTGATATACTCCGTGTCTGCATTCAGTACGGCCGAGTCTTGAGGGACTCGAGGTTCGCAGATCGACGAGAACGGCCGTCCCGTCTCCCAGGAGTGGCGGGCCGTGGTTGGGTCTGGGACGGGCGCCGCGATGCGGCGAGGCAGGATAACGGATGACGGTTCTACACGGAAATGCAATAGGCCTGGTGACGTTGGCAGTCGCCGTCAACGCCGCCGGGGGCACGACGCCGACCGAGCAAGCGGTCCGCGCTCAGTATGTCGCCCTGCTGGAGGGCTTCGCCGGGTGGGCTGAACAGCACTGGAACGAATCAGACCAGGCCTTCAACGCCGCCGGTCGGGGTGTGTCGTGGGCTCGGGGGAACGGAAACGTCTGTGTGGGTTACGCGGTGCTGCTGACCGAACGGCCCGAGCAGGCGCATTTCTCGAAACACCGCATCCCGCGCAAGCGACTGCTCGACCACGTCCGTCGAGCGTTGCGGACGCTGTGTTTGACGAACCGGAACTGCACGCATCGGGACCGGGCCACCAAGCCGCGCTGGGGCGGGCCGTCGTGGCAGTCGGGATTGGAGACGTCCGGCTGGGCGTGGGCGGCCCATCTCCTGGCGGGGCAACTCGATGACGAGACGCTGGCGCTGGTTCGACAGGTCGCCACCGCCGAGGCAGATCAGATCAAGAAACAGATCCCCAGCCGCGTCCGGAATGATACCGGGTCCGAGGATTGCATCTGGAACACCGCGCTGGCGGGCGTGGCCGCCAACTTCTACGCCGACGACGCCCGCGCCGCGTCCTGGGACGAATGGGCCAAGCGCTGGGCCCTCAACGCATTCAGCCGCAAGCCCGACCGGACCAGCGACCAACTCGTCGACGGCCGGCCGCTTGCCCAGTGGCTCGTGTCGGTCAACCTCCACCCCGACCGAACGCTCGAGAATCACGGCTTCTGGTCGGTTCCTTATCAGGCGGACTTCGCGGGATTCGCCGAGGCGGAGCTGGCGTATCGCGTCTGTGGAAAAGCAGTTCCCGCCGCGTACCGCCTGCACGCCCAGCCGTTGTGGGACGACGTCTTGGCCTGGCTGGTGTTGCCCGACGGAGATCTGCTCTGCCCGCAGGGGCAGGATTGGGCCGAGCGCGACATCCAACACCTGTGGTGCTACGCATGGCTGGCAACCTGCCACGGCATCAACGCCGCGCGGATTCCGGAGCAGTGGGGGCTGCGGCTGCTGGGCCGCAGGCAACGGGCCTTCGCCGACGGATCGCTTCACGCCTACGACTTCGGATACCAGACGCACGCGTTCAAACGGTGGGCGTTCGCCGCGTTGATGCACAGGCACTTTGCCCGACCCGACGCCAAGACCAGTGACGCGGACCGTGTCGGGAAGCTGGGCACGCGGATCTTCCCGCACGTGGGCGTGGGCGTCTCGCGTACCCGGTCGATCGTTTCCTCCGTGTCCTGGGACGATAGCCGCCAGACGGTCTTGGTCGTCCCCAACGACGCCGACCGACTCGGAGATGACCCGACGTTCACCTCGTATCACCCGCTCAGCGGGCTGGGCTGGGTCCAGGTCAACGGCAAGAAGCGGCCCGAAAGGAACTACAAGATCACGAACGAACCGCAGCTCGCGCAGCCCGACGGTGCGTTGACGGTCTCCTTCGTGCGCGAGGTCCCGGGCCTGATTCGACAACGCGTCGGCTACGCGGCCCTGCCGGACGGACCGGTCATCGTCTTCTCGCGATGGGAATCGCTGCGCGACGTCGATCTGCTCGAAGTGGTCAGCCACAGCCTCTTCTGGGTGCGAATCAGGAGGTTCATCCCGCGACGCAAGGTGTCGCAGGCTGGCCGGGAAATCTGGGACATCGGCGGCCGGGTGCGGATGCAGGTGATCGGCGGCCTGGGGGCCGAGACACAGGCCGGCGCGCTGCTCGGATCGGCACGAATGAAGCCGTGGGCCGCCAAGAAGGGTCAGATCCTCGACGAAAGCGTGTGCGTCTACCAAGACCTGACCTCGACGACACCCCCAGCCACCGTTTCCGGTAGCGCCACCCGGGTTCGCCTGGGGGGATGGACCGTCGCCATCGGCAGGGACGGCGCGATCAAGGTAACGGCCCGGACACGCTAGGTTGTTTTAGACGCACCATAGGCTTCGACGACGCGTCCGTGGGTTTCCTGGTCCTCGACACGGGGTTATGATCCGCCCGGCTGGAGGAATCGGCATGAGGCGACGCGAGTTCCTGGGTGTGTCCGCGACGGCGGCGGGGCTGGGCCTGATGCGCGCCCGCCGACTCGGCGCGGCCCCCTCGAAGCGCGAAGCGAAAGGACGACGGGTCATGAGAGCAGGATTCGCCAGGGCGAAGATCACGCCGCCAGTAGGCACCACGATGATGGGCTTCGGCGGTCGCGACATGGCCCGCGGGTGCGAGGGCGTCCATGACGACGTCTATGTGCGGGCGCTGTTCCTCGAGCACGCGGGGGAACGGGCCCTGATCATGGGCTATGACCTGTGTTTCCTCGGCAGGGAGGAAACGGATCGCTACAAGGCCGCCATCGGACGCGTGATCGATCTGTCGCCGAGACAAATCCTGCTGAACACGACGCACAACCACGTCGGGCCGTCCGTCGGGACGTGGTACTCGGCCGGCTACAAGCCGCCCGACCGACTCTACCTGAATGACCTGGAGCGGGCGACGCTCACGGCCGCCCGCAAGGCCCGCGACGCGATGCGCGACGTGACGGTATGGGCCGGCGCGACCCGATCCGACCTGCCCATGAATCGGCGCAGAAACGAGGATGGGCAAATCATCAACGCACCGAACCCCGACGGCAAGCCGTACGACAAGCTGCCCATCTGCCTGTTCAAGGACCAGGCGGGCAAGCCGGTCTGTCTGCTCTTCTCCATCTCGTGCCACCCCTCGATGATGAGCGGGTGGGAGATCTCGGCCGAGTACCCCGGCGTGGCCATGAACCGGCTTGACGAGCACCTCGGCACCGTCGCGAGCCTGTTTCTTCAAGGCGTGGGCGGCGACGCCAAGCCCAGCGTCATTGGCAAGGGGGTGATTCGCTGGCGCCCGGGGACATGGGAGCTGATGGACCAGGCGGGCGACATGGTCGCGCAGGAAGTGATCGGCGCGTTGAAGAAGGGCCTCACGCAGGTCGAGCCCGATCTCCGCACCGGCGCCGTCGAGATGGTCTGGCCGATCGATCCCGCACCGCCGCGATCGACGTTCGAGGACATCGTGGCCAAGACCAAGCCCGAAGACCGCAAGCGCGACGTGCGGTGCATGTGGGCGGCCAGGCAGATCGAGCTGCTCGAGCGGTACGGCAAGCTGCCGGAGTCGATCACGCTGACGACCCACGGCGTGCAGCTCGGCAAGGGGCTGCGCATCCTCGGGATCGAAGGCGAGGCCGTCGGCGACTGGGGATTCATCATCGAGAAGTTCTACGGCCGGGGCGTGACGTTCCCGCTCGGCTACACCGACGGCACGGGTCTGTACCTGCCGACCTCGAGGATGCTGCCCGAGGGCGGATACGAGGTGGTGAGCTCCTGGGAATACGGACTGCCCGCCCCGCTGGCCAAGGGCATGGAAGATGTCGTTGCCAAGGCCCTCGCCCAACTCCGCGAGCGAGGCATCAAGTAGTTCCTGGCCACCGTCGCATCCGCTAAGCGCGAATCAGAGACGCTACCATAAGGGAGCGGTCGGCACATTCGCACCTACCGGCTGACGGACTCGAG
>CAYOGX010000234.1:0-6739 GCA_964403235.1 uncultured Planctomycetales bacterium
CGGTCCGCGTATTGGCTCAGTTTCCGGATTCGGCTCTCATTTAGAGCGACTCAAGTCTGGCAGTGACGCGCCTGTTGATCGAAACGCCTCGTGATTTCTTGATACGCTGACCGATGTGAGCATTCGCCAGTTCCCAGATGTACACTTCAAAGAGCAAGACGTTGGATCGTCACGCGTCAAACAGGGACTTGAAAGGCAACGTGCGGGTCCGGTAGAGTCGCTACCATGCACCGCGACCTGGTGGCCGAAATCAATGTCGACGCCATCACCCACAACCTCGGGCTGATCCGTCAGGCCTGCAAGCCCGAGGTTCGGTTGTGCGTGGCGCTCAAGGCCAATGCCTACGGGCATGGTGTAGACGTAATCGCGCCCGCGCTCATGGCCGCCGGAGTCGAGACGGTGGCCGTCGCCACCATCGGCGAGGCGCTCGAGCTGCGGCAGCTCGGGTGGGATCGCCCGATCCTGTGTTTCGGCCCGACGTTTGCCGCCCCCACCCAGGCCGAGCGAACCGAGCGGATCGCCGCGGCGGTCGAGCACGGTCTGACGCCGACGGTCGTGGATGGGTACGGCCTGCGAGACCTCGACGCTGAGGCGCACCGGCAGGGACGATCCGTCGACTACCACGTCAAGGTGGACACGGGCATGGGCCGGATGGGCATCGCGCCGGATACCGCCCTCGATCTGATCCGTCGGGCAACGCACTTGAAGCACGCGCGTCTGGGAGGTGTCTATACCCACTTGGCCACCGCCGACGAGGCCGACCTGGACTTCGCCCGCCACCAGTTGGCATGGCTGGGGAACCTGATCGAGCGACTGGCGGCGGTCGGCATTCGCGTCCCGATGGTGCACGCGGCCAACAGCAGCGCGATCTTCATGTTGCCCGAATCGCACTTCGATATGGTCCGGCCCGGGCTGGTGGTCTATGGGTGCCGCCCGAGTCGCCATTGGCCCGGCGGCGTCACGCTCAGACCGGCGCTTCGACTGCTCAGCCACCTGGTGTTGACCAAGCGCGTGCCGGCGGGGCATTCGGTCGGGTACGGGCGGACGTTCATCACCCACCGCCCGAGCGTGCTGGGCGTCGTTCCGATCGGCTACAACGACGGATACGCCCTCGGCCTGAGCAATCGTGGTATCATGGGCGTGGCCGGCGGCGACGCGCCGGTCGTCGGTCGGATCAGCATGGACCAGACGATGCTGGACCTGACCGATCTGCCCGCCGCGCGGGTCGGCGAGACGGTGGTCGTCATCGACGATCGCGTGGACCGGCCCAACTCGGTGGAGGCCGCGGCCGAACTGCTCGGCACCGTGCCCTACGAGGTCACGTGTCTGTTGGGGAACCGCGTTAGACGCGTCGCAGTCCATCGACCGGATGACGCCGCTCGGGAGCCCAGTCATGCTGAGAGAACTGTTCCAACTTCAGGGTGAGCTCAACCGCCGGATCGGCATGGACACCGCGGCCCTCAAGGAGCGCTTCGACGCCCAGGTGGCGGGGCGTTGGGTGAACGACTACGTCGCGGCCATGAGCAACGAGCTGGAGGAG
Organism: uncultured Planctomycetales bacterium; assembly: GCA_964403235.1. GTDB lineage: Bacteria > Planctomycetota > Phycisphaerae > UBA1845 > JAFGLZ01 > JAFGLZ01. Next base: position 1,541 of record CAYOGX010000234.1, read on the forward strand.
CTCCGCGACTGCACCTATTGGAAGCACTGGTGCGCCGAGGCCCGCCAGGGCCGACGGTTCGAGCTGCACGACCTCCAAAACGCCCGGGTCGAGGTTATCGACATGCTGTTCTTCTGGATCAGCCTGGCGCAGTGCGTCGGGCTCGACGCAGATGACGTGATGGCGCTGTACCGCCAGAAGCTCGAGGTGAACCACGCTCGGCAGGACCGGGACTACGCGATGGCGACCAAGACCGAGCAGGACAACCGGGCGATCCAGTTGACACCCGAAGCCCATCCGCCCGCCGACCGCGCGTGACCGCTGGCCGGAACCCGCGCCGCCCGCTATAGTGGCGTCTCGAGCGACGCGCATTGATGGCTTCGCCTGCGAGCACCAAACGGGACCTACCATGAAATGGACCATCGACTGGCGTGAGTCGTACACCGTGCTTCGGTTCGAAGGCGATCTGATGGTCGGCGCCACCCAGTTTTTCGAGACGGGGGTGATACCGTGGCTGAAGGTACCCTTCGCGCCGATCGTCTTGGACCTGAGCGAGCTGAGGATCATCGCTTCGGCGGGACTCGCCTCGCTGCTCAAGATCCGCAAGGCGGCCATCAACGCCGAGGTGCATCTGGTGATCGTCAAGCCCACGCAAGAGGCCTGGCGGGCGTTAGAGATGGCGCGCCTGAACGAGCTGTTCGCTCACGCCGACTCGGTCGAGGCGGCGGCCGAACTCGTCACCGGCGGGCTGTCCTGACCCGACGGCCGGGCCGCATCGGCCTTCCCGCCTCCCGGAGCGCCGCCCATGGCCCTGGACCACCCAGCCCCACCCACGAGTGACAACGAGGGCGCACCGGCTACCCCGTCGCGCGACCAGGTGTCCCCGACGACGACAACGGTGGTCGCGCAGCCCGAAGCGCCGTCGTCGCGCCGGGCTGACCTGGCGGGCGTCGCGCTGGTAGCGGTGTTGGCGGCCGGCGCCATGGCCCCGACGCTCCGTGGGACGTTCCTGCCCGGCGACGACGAGCACTTCGTGCTGCATCACAGCTACGTCAACCGGCCGGGGCTCATCAATGCGGTCCGCCTGTTCGGCATCATCCACCGCGATCTGTATCAGCCCATCCCCATGGTGTCGTTCGCGTTCGACACCGCGTTGTACGGCGGTCAGGCGTGGGGGTTCCACCTGACTGACCTGTTGTGGCATGTCCTGGCGGCGGCGCTGGTCTGGCTGCTCGTGCGGTTGCGGTGGGATCATTGGTGGCTGGCCACGCTCACGGCTGCGTTGTTTGCGGTGCATCCCCAGGCGGTCGAGGCGGTCGCCACGGTGACCGCGCGGATCGTGCAGATGGGGGTGACGTTCTCGCTGGCGGCGATCGTGGCCTTTCTGATCTGGTCGAGGCGTTCGGCCGGTGAGGGCGGATGGCTGGCGGCGGCGGTCCTGTTCACGCTGCTGGCGATGACGAGCAAGGTGCAGCCGGCCCTGCCGATCCTGCTGTTGATCGTGGTTTACGGCCAGCAGCGTCGCGGCGTGCGGGCGTGGTGGTCGGCCTGGGGATTGCTGACGGGCAGCACGGTGGCGTTTGTGCTGCTGGCGGCGTGGACGACGACGCGGACGGGCCTGGTGGCGTCGGCCCTGTCCGAACTACACGGGTCAATTCCTGGCAGGGCACTCATGGCGTTGGGCGTCTATCTGGTTCACCTGGTCTGGCCGGTGGGCCTGTCAACGTGGTACCTGCCGCCGGTCGAGTGGTCGTGGGCCGAACCGTTCGTATGGATCGGCGCGGCTGTTCTGGTCGGGCTCGTCGCCGCCGCCGTGATCGGATACGCCCGTCGCGCCCGTATCCTGTCGGCGGGGGTGACGTGGTATCTGGCCGTGATCGTGCCAATGCTGGGCGCGTCGGGCGCCCGCAATCTGATCGCCGCCGACCGCTACACGTACCTGGCCAATATCGGCCTGTACCTGGTCGCTGCAGGCGTGGTCGTGTTCTCGATCGGACGACGCGGTCAACAGGGCGCCCCGTGGCGCGTCATCGCGCCACGCGCGGTCGTTGTCGCTGGCGTGATCGTGGCCTTGATGGTCACGACCTGGCGCCACACGGGCCACTACCGGACGGCTCTGGCCTACTACGAACGCGTCGCGGCGCTCTATCCGAACGCGCCGTGGGTCCACCTCAACGTCGGGTGGGCGCTGGCGCGGGCCGGCCGTCTCGACGAGGCGGAGCGTGCCGCCAACGCGGAGCTCGACATGGCACACGGCGACACCGCCCGAGCGCGACAGCTCCTTGGATGGATCGCGCAACGCCGCGGGCAGCTCGAACTGGCCGAAGAACACTTCACCGCTGCCGCCAAGGCGATGCCGCAGGACGCGACCGCGCACTATCGACTCGCCCGACTGCTGCACACGCGAGGTCGCCGGGATCGCGCGCTGGCCGCCTACCAACGGGCGCTGGACGTCCACCCCGAGCACCTGCCCAGCCTGATGGGTCTGGCCGAACTACACGAACAAATGCGACGGTCGGATTTGGCAGAGCAAATCCTCTGGCGGGCACTACAGGTCAATCCGCAACACGTCGAGGCCATGACACGGCTGGCCACCCTCCTGCTGCGTCAGCGGCGCGGTGCCGAGGCGGAACGGCTGTATCGGCAGGTGATCGACCTGGATCCCGGCCACGCACAAGCCCACACGAACCTGGCGGCCATCCTGGCTCAGACGGGCCGCGAGCGCGAGGCGCTCCAGCACTACCAGGAAGCCCTGCTGCGAGACCCCCGACAGATATCCGCCCGACTGAACCGAGCGAACCTGCTGCAACGTCACGGGCACAACGAGGCGGCGTCCGAGGACTACCGCGTCATCCTGGCGTTGGACCCGGGTTGTGCGCCCGCGTTGGAGGGCATGCAGGAGATCCTGCTCGCGACCCGTCGTCCCGACAGTCCGCAGCGGGCGGTGCACCTGTGGTCGATCGCCATCAAGCACGCCGGGCCCCGCCCGGGACTGTTGGCCGGCCTGGCATGGGCCCAGGCCGTCGCCGGTATGGACCAACAGGCCGAGCGGACCGCGCGGACGTCCCTGGCCAAAGACCCCCACCGAACCGCCGCGCATCTCGCGCTGGCGATGGTGGCGATGCACCGAAAACAGGTCCAACCCGCCGTCGACGCGCTCGAGCGGGCCTGCGCCCGCGGCGGCCCCGTCGTCGCCGAGCACCTCGACCGCACCGCCCGCGCCCTCAGTGGATACGGCATCAAGCATCCGACCGAGCCGCTCCCCTACTACCTGCTCGGCCGAATCATGCTCGCCCGCAACAACCCCCTCGTGGCCGACCAGGCCTTCGCCGGGCTCAAGAAGCTCACCAACGACCCGGTCTGGCGCGACCGCATCCGGCAAGCCAAGACCGCCCGGCAGCCGACCACCTCCCGCCCCACTACCCGTCCCACCGGCACGCCACCTCTGTCCGAGCCGCGACCGTAACGGAGCGACAGGGGCGGCTCTCCCCGGCGCGAGAGGACAGCCGGATCGGCTCATTCGGCGGTCAGGCGGTCTTCGTTGAGGATCTTGCCGTGGGGACGGTTGGGTTTGGCGTTGCGGGTCAGTCGCGTCCAGACAATGGCGGTCGTGTCCGTGACCTCACCCACCTTGAAGCCGGTGGCTTGATAGGGTCCGGCCTGGTCGGCACCTGATGCCGACACATTCAAGAAGCACACGAGGGCCACGCCGAGCGCCCCGACGTCTCGACTTGCGACCTGGTGAACCTGATACATGCCCACAGAGAACAGCGCTAGGCTGCTTGCAGAAATGTTTGAACAGATCAGAAGGTTGGGTGGCCCACCTCTTCAGAGGTGGGGGACACGAATTCGAAGCAAGATTCGCGTCCCCCACGGCTAAAGCCATGGGCCACCCATGGAAGGCATGGGTAGGCTCCGACCCGTGAGGGTCGGAATTTACCCGTGTTCGCACGATGACACGCCATCGCACGGGCAAACTTCGCTCGTGCCTCGCTCAGCCTGCCCATGCCACCCGGGGAACAAAACATGAGACTCTCCCACCGAAAGCAGCACTAGCTCAACACGACCGCCTCGATGCCCAGCACTTCAGAGGCCGCCGTCAGGGCGGCGACGTGGTCGCCGATGATGGCGTGGATGTGGTTGCTGTTGTAGTTGTCGCGCAGCGTCTTGAGCGGGATGTCGAACTTGGTGAACGCGTGCGGCCATTCGTACGTGGTCTGCTTGGCCAGCCGCTCCTCGGTCCGACGAGACAGCTTGACGAACGAGCCGGTGAACAGGTGCATCTGGAACCGGCCGGACGTCCGCGTGATCCGGCCGAACGTCACGACGTCGGCGGGCCGGGCGTAGAACTGAACACTCCCGCCGCCGGCGCGGAAGTAGAAATCGCTGGCCGGGCGGATGTGACACTCCCGCCAGTTCCGGCGGAAATCGCTCGACCGCTTGGCGAACCACGGCGCGTGCTCACCGCTGTTGACCAGGTCGTACAGGTCCAGCTTCGCGTGGTAGTGTCGCAGGTCGGCGAACAGCGCCGGCGTGCCCGTCAGCAGGTGCATCAGTTGCATCGTCAGCGCGCCGTTGCTGTCGCACTCGGTGGCACAGACGATGGGCTCCTTAGGGTTGTCTTCCCAGTCGGCGATGTCGTTGAGGATCGCCTCCTGCACGTCGCCGATGCACAGCTCGGGATACTCGGTCAGGTCCAACTGACCGGTCAGCCCGCAGAAGTCGATGCCCTCCTCCTTGCAGAAGTCCTTCATGGCCAGGTACATCCTGACCTGCCGCGCGAGGGTGCCGTCGAGCCCGGGCGTCAGCTTCTTGGTATCCCAGTGGATTTGGCCGCAGTAGCGCTCGAGCCACTTGAGGCCCGCCTCGACGCGGTCGGGCTTGATGGCCTTGGCGTTCTGGACCAGCGTGAGCTGACTGCGGTGGTAGACCTGGACGCCGAACTGCTCCATCCATTGCGATTGGTCGACGTGGCCGGTGTACATGCCCATGCTCGGCCCGTCGAACTCGCCGTAGCGCTGACCGTTCAACATCAGGGCCGCATGCATGCCCGCCGTGCGTTCGTCGGGGTCGTGCTGCTCGAGGAACCGGGTGACCTCGGCCTGGACGGCCTTGTCGCCGATGTCGCCGAGGACACGCCCGAAGGGCCGGCCGATCTCCGCCAGCGCACCCGCCGACGCGAAGAACGCCACCCACCCCGGCTGCGACGGGTTGATGTTG
>CAYOGX010000235.1:0-6733 GCA_964403235.1 uncultured Planctomycetales bacterium
CCCGACAACCCAATGAGGTCGCCGGTTGATCGCCGGTGACTGCGAAAGCGAAAGCGCCCCTTGCCTACGTAGGCGGCGAGGGGTGCTTTTTCATTGGGCGAGCCACAGGAAAGGACAACTGATGGAGACGCCCGAGGAGATCAAGACCCGCCTGGACGCCCTCGACTGGACGCAACTCCGGAAGGTGGCCCAGCAGTACGGCGTCCGCGCGAACCAGACGCGGCAGGCCATTACGGCGGCCATCATCGAAGCGGAAATGGTTGGGGCGCCGGAAGAAGAGGAATCCGGGGCCGCCGACAGCATCGAGGCCCGGCGGCCGGTTGAGCCGGACGCCCACGAGGCCCCCGACGAGCCCCCGACGGCCACGGACGAAGATGCCCTTCGGTCGCAGGGCGCCCTGCACGAGGTTATCGCGAGGCTCGGCCAGCTCCAGGAAAGCGGCTTGGCCTCCGAGGAACTCCGCCATGCGCTCAGCCACGCGAAAGTGGCAAACGAGTGGCTCGATCGGCGCATGGCCCGTCGGCAGGCGGCCGGGACGTGGGATACGCCCGAGGAGCGGACTTGATGCCGATGTACGCCTACCAGTGCGAGGACGGTCACGAGACGGTACGGCTGTTCAAGGCGTTCCCCCAGCGCGTACCGCCCATGACGATGTGCAGCACGTGCGGCAAGCCCGCCCGGCGGTCGATTCGCCTGGAAGTCAGCCAGCCGCACGCGGAGGTCCCCGAACTGGTCAGCGTGTCCTGCGGCTGCCATCCGGACCAGGCGGCCGAGTTCACCAGGGAATACGGGCACATGGGCGTCCGCTGGCGCGGCGACGGCAAGGCCGTCTTCACGAACCGCCGCGCCCAACTGGACTACCTGAAGGCCCGGAAGATGCATAACGAGGACGAGGTTCGCGGCTGAGTCGTCAACCATAAGCCGCTACCCGCCGACCGCGAACGGCGGACGCGAGCACAGAGGACCCGTGACTATGCCCGAAGAGGCAGCAACGCAGACCGACGCCACCAACGAGAAGCCCCAACCCAAGCTCGACACGGATGCAGCCCGTGCCGCGTTTGAGGGCGCCGGGATGATCGACGACGCGAGCGGCCCTGCGACCGGCAGTCGGATTGCCGATGCGACCGGCGACGATGCACAGCCCGACGCGAAGCCGTCGGACAACGCCGACGCGACGAAAGACGGGAAGACCGAGGACGCCGATGCCGAGGCCGCGGATAAGCCCGCGCCCCGGACCATCGACGATCTGCCGGGTCTGACCCGTCGGCAGCGCGAAGCGGCGAAGTCCCGCAAGTGGACCGTCGAGCGCGTGCTAGCGCTGGGCGAGGAGGCGCCCGCCGTGCTGGAGGAAATCGCAGACCTGCGGAGCCAGATCAGCAGGGAGCGTGCGGCGGAGAACTACGAGCAGGAGCAGCGGACAGGCGAGCAGCAGGACGAGGCCGGCAGCGAGACGCAGGCGACCAGCGCTGCGGATTCCCCGTCGGCCCTGCCCGACGACTTCGTGTTCAGCCCCGAGGACCTCGCCATCGACGAGGCCACCGACGAGCTGAGCGCCACGTCGCTCATCGAGAAGCTCAACCAGCTCGTGGACTCGAACCGCTATCTGAGGCAGCGTGTGGCTGCCCAGGACAACGCAGACCATGCCCGGCGCAGCGCCATGGACGCCGCGGACGCCGATGCGTTCTTCGAAGGCCTCGATGAGAGAGTCTTCGACCTGTTCGGCAGCGGCCCCATGCGCGATCTGCTGCGGAGCGAGCCGGCCTATGCGGCCCGCAAGGAATTGATCGATCTCGCACAAGGAAGACTGAAGCAGGCGTTTCCCGATCTGCCCCTTTCGGAACGATTGGACCTGGCAGTGCAGCGGAACTATCGCGAGAGCTGGGCCAGGGCACAAAATGCCCGGCCGAAGACCCGAAAAGCACCAACCGCCACGAGCCGGCCGTCGGACGCCAAGGCCCCGACCCCGGCGAGGGCACAGACCCAGGCGTTTCCCAAGGACGAGGCCCGGCGCCTCTTCGAGGAAGCGGGCCTGGTGTGAGGGTGACGTAATCGTTCGGCCGGGCGTGGAAGGACATTCCAATGCCCGGACATCTGTCGGATATCGTGGACCTCGCGCGCAAAACGTATCTCGCCGACGAGTCGGACCACCCACAGTTCCATTTCGTCCCCCGCCTCCAGGCGTACCCCTTCTGGGAGATGTTCCTGAGCGACGGGCTGCCGATCGGCGGCGGGGCGTCGGGGATTCGCGGCAAGTTGAACCTCGCGCGCTCCGGGACCGCCGGACACACGCGCCCCTGGGCGGTGAACGCACCGACCGTGCCGAACCTGACGGACGAGATTCGGATCGACTGGCAGTACCTCCAGGACGACTACAGCGTCGAGCGGCATGAGTTGCTCGAACTGTTCGAGCAGCGGCGGATCGGCCTGACCGACGTGGAAGGCATGGTCCGCGCCGTCGCCGATCTCGTCAAGATCCGGCGCGAGGACTGCATTCACAACATGGCCGAACTCGTCGAGGACGAGGTGTTCACCGCGCCCTACGTGATCAGTCCCAGCGACGAATCGGAAGACCACCTGTACGGCCTGCCGTACTGGTTCGTCAAGATCACGGCCGCCCAGGTCACCAGCGGCGGGGGCCAGACGGCCATCTGCGGCGACTTCCAGGGCGGCCTGCCCGCCGCGCAGGACGGGACCGACTTCACCAGCGTCGCCGGGATCGACCCGACGGCCACGGGCAAGGACCTGTGGAAAAGCTGGAACGAGACGTGGGACGCCTCCGACGGCTCGATCTCGGACAACGACCTGCAGCGCATGGACAACGGCTTCCTCATGCTGAACTTCAAGCCGCCGGTGAAGACCACCGACTACTCGGCGACCCTGTTCAAGCTGAGGATGTACGCCGGGCGCGTGACGCTGCTGAACTACAAGAAGCGGCGGCGGCAGTCGAACGACCAGATCGGCATGGACCTCGCCGGTCCCAGCGGCGCCGTCTTCAACAACGTGCCGATCCAGCACGTGCCGATTCTGAACACCAGCACCAACGCGAACGGCAACGCGGACTACCCGCTGTACTTCCACAACGGGCGGTACCTGTTCCCCCTGATCCTCAAGGGCGACAACATGCGCGAGAGCACCATCCCCGGGGATCGCGACCAGCACGACGTGGCGACCACCTACATCAACCTGACCGGCAACCTGAAGTGCACCAGCCGCCGGGAGGCCGGTGGGGTGATCAGCTACATCGCCGCGGCGTAACAGGCCCGTAGCGGGCCGTAAGAGAACCAAACCGGCTGCCGGCCGATCCCCGGCGGCCGAAAGCGAGACGCGCCCCTGAGCCTACGCAGACGGCTCAGGGGCGTTTTGCTTTGCCCGACGGACACGAGGACTAGAGCGCGCGGCCGGTGTGTTGCCGGCGGCGGAGCGGTCCTCTCGATTGAAGGGACAGACCCATGGCTGTGATCAAGACGGAACACCTCGATGGCGGTGCGGGAATCATGCAGGCCCCTCGTGAGGCGGCGCTGCATCGCCCGCGGGACTGGTTCAGGCTCTGGGAGGATTTCCTGGCCTTCCCGTGCGACGACCAGTCCCCGTATCTGCCGACGGGCGGCTGGAAGGTCTACGCCGAGGCCGGCGGGGCTAACGCCGTGATGACCGGCCAGATCGGCGGGGTCTTCGAGCTGAAAAGCGACGGGGACGCCCACGATCAGGCGACGATGACGTGCACCGGGCCGGGCGGCAGCGGGACTCTGTGCGAGATCGTCAAGCACAGCGGCAAGCCCCTGTTCTTCGAGACGCGCGTGAAGTTCGGCGCGGTCGCGGACTCCGGGTTCTTCATCGGGCTCACCGAGGAGGGACTCGGGGACAACCTCATGACGGACACGACGCTGGTGATGGCAACCGACATCGACTTCGTCGGCTTCCACACGCTCATCGGCACGCCGACCGAACTGGACCTGGTCTACCAGACGGCCAACGTGACCGCCGTCGAAGTCGAAGGCGCGGCGGACATCATCGACGCGACCAACTGGTTCACCCTGGCCATTCATTTCGACGGCAAGGAAACCGTCAAGTGGTACGTCCACAACGCCGGCGACACGACCCCGACGTATGCCCTGGTCGGGCAAGCGGACGTGGATGACACCGGCTTCCCCGACGGCGAAGAACTGACGATCACCTACGGCGTGAAGTCGGTCACGGGGGCGGAGATTCCGCTCTACATCGACTACGTCGAGTTGATCCAGCGGCGTTGACGGACCTGTGGCTGAGCGGGGTCCGTCCGACGCCGTGCGGGCTCCGCCTCAGCCGCCTTCGAGGGCGGCGCGATGGCAGAACCGACCAGCACATATACGTTCAGCGACCTCTACGAACGCGCGGGCTTCTTTCTCTACCAGGTCGTCGCGAAGGCCAGCCTGAGCGCGGACCAGACGACGATCGCGAAGCGCATGGTAGGCGCCGCATACAACTACTTCATGAGCGGGGCATACCAGCCGAACCCGCGCAGCTCTCCGGACGAGTTCGGCGTCCACCTCTGGAGTTTCCTGCGGCCGGATACCACCTTCGCCGCTTTCCCCGACACCACGACCGGAGCGGCCACGATCAACGGGGTCGGCAATACGACCCTCACCGTCGCGGCGGCGACCTTCTACGCGACCATGGTCAATGCCACGATCACCTCGGACACCAATGGGACCGCATACACGATCGCCGGCTACACGAGTTCCAAGGTGATCACGCTTTCCGCCGATGCCTCCGCCGACGACGGGGATACGTTCACCATCAGCGCCACGGGCGAACTGGCGATGCCCGAGACGTTCGGGGGCCTGGAGGGCCGGCCCGCACTGGCGACCGATGAGACGGACTCCCCCGTGTACCTCGAAGAGCGGGCCGCGGACTGGATTCGTGCCCGCAAGACCGCCCGGTACAACCTGACGGGCACGCCGCGCTACTACGCGATCGAGCCGCTGACCTTCGTGGAAGCCACGGGGCAGCGGAAACAACTGATCGTCGATCCCACGCCCGACAGTCTACTGATCTACCACGCCCCGATGATCGTCCATTGGGCGGCGATGGACGGCGACGACGACTACCCCCTCGGCGGCCCCATGCTCGCCGCGACCCTGCTCGAATGCGTTCTGATGTTCTGCGAGGCGAAGGACGGCGTCGAGGGAATCCATACCCGCAACGCGCGGCGGCTGATGAACAGCGCCGTCGCCACAGACGCGAAAACCGGCTTGCCGGCCACGCTCGGGCCGATCGTCGATCCGAGCACGCAACGGCAGCGGACATGGCCGGATACGAGACAGAATGTAACCACTGCATAAGGACGCAAGCGATGACACAGGCAAACATCAAATCCCAACTGGCGGAGGGCGAGTTCGACGCACCGGGCGCGACTCCCGTCCGGTTCCTGAACGTCGGAACCCCCGCCACGCCGGCCTATCTGCTGGCCTACGGCACGAGTGTTCCCGGAGACGGGGCGATCAACTACGCAACCGGTGCCCTCTTCATCCACACGGACGGGAGCGCCGGAACCGCGGTCTACCGCAACGAAGGCGACAGGACCTCATCCGACTTCGACGCGATCGTGGACCTGTCGTCGGAGTTCGCCCTCGCCGATGGGAAGATCCTCGTCGGATCGGCTGCCGGCAAGGCGGCTGCGGTGACGATGAGCGGAGACGCCACGATCGCAAACACCGGCGCCGTGACCATCGCAACGGGGGCCGTCGAGGATTCCATGATCGAAGGTCTGGCCGACGGCCAGATGGTCGTGGGCACCGACGGAACCGCCGCGAACAACGCGAAGGCCACGATCAGCGCCATCCTCGGCGCCGACCTGAGCGCCGCAGTCGTCGATGTGGCCGCAGACTCCGTGGTGATCGTCGATGCCACGGACTCCGGCGGCAAGCTTGAGTCGGTCGCCGACCTGGCAACAGGCATCGCGGGCGACGGGCTCGCCGCAACCTCCGGCGTGGTCGCCCTGGACGTGAACGGGTTGACCACGGCGGCGACCGAAGCCGCCCAGATGAACGACAAGATCGCCATGAGCGATACGTCGGACAGTACGACCACCAAGAGCATGACGCCCCAGAAGCTCTTCGACGGTCTGACCAACCTGTCCGCCGCTGTGGCGGCCACAGGCGATAAGGTCGTGCTCAGCGACGCGACGAACTCGGGTATCGCGGTCAACGAGACCATCGACGATCTGTTCGGCATCGGTCCGGCACTGACGGCCGCGGGGACCATTGATGTCAGTGCCGACCATTTCCTGTTTCTCGACGGCGGCGCCACGGGCGCCTGCAAGAAGGAAGCCGTTGCGGACCTCGTGACCGCGATGGCGGGAACCGTTGGCAACTCCGGTCTGAGCGCGAGCAGCGGCGTTCTCGAAGTCGAAGTCCACTCCGTCACCGACGCGACAATCGCCACGACGGACAAGTTGCTCTTCGCGGATGAGAGCGAGACCGGTGATCCAACCAGGACGGAGACCATCGACGACCTCTTCGGCATCGGCCCGGCGCTGACCACCGAAGCCACCGTCGCTGTCGCCGCCGACTACCTGCTGTTCCTCGACGGCGGAGCGAGCGGGGCGTGCAAGAAGGAGGCGATTGCCGACCTGGTCACTGCCATGGCGGGTACGGCCGCCAGCAGCGGACTGGCGGCAACCAACGGCGTCCTCGCCCTGGTCCCTGCGTCGCTGACGGCGGAAGTGATCGCCACCGGCGACTCGCTGATCTTC
>CAYOGX010000236.1:0-6731 GCA_964403235.1 uncultured Planctomycetales bacterium
ACCTGGACGGCGAGCAGGATCGCCGGCAGCACCAGCAGGATCATCATCGCGATGCCCACGGGGTGTGTCAGGCGGCAACGCGCCAGTGCCCCCGACAACACCCCCAGGCCACGGCCCGCACTTGCCCCCGGACGGGGGGCGTTGAGCAGGTGCGCGTTCAGTCGGCCGAGTCGGTTGACCAGCAGCACGAAGGCGACGACGGCTGCCACACCCAACCCGATCAGGTGGTACCCGGCGAACCGCCAGGCCATGTCCATCACTTCCTTGGGGTTGCTGAACAGGAACGCCAGGGCGCCGGGGGTCATGGCCTCGTCGGTCTTGAGTGTCACCTGGTGGTTCATGTACAGCCACACGCCGACCAGGACGATCAGCAGCGACTGGAGGACGCCCGCGGCCCGGACCCGCATGGCCGATGGCTCCAGCCTGGCCGAGGCCGCGACCGGCACCGCCGACACCGCCCCCGTCGCTGCGCCCAGCAGGAGCATGGCGCCGCCCGACCACAACGCGCCGGCAGCTGCGTCGAGCCAGCGCGTCCCGTCGACGCGTGCGGCCCCGAGGGCGCCGGCCAGCAGCCCGTAGCACGTCGTCGGCACCGCCCACAAACAGGCGTGCTGAAATATCAGACTCCAGCGTGGCATGATCCTGTCGCCGTCAGGCCGTTGCCGCCCCCATACGGTTGGCCGTGATCTTCGAGCAAATCACCAGTATATCGTTCGTGGGCGCCCGACGGTAGCGGTCAGGTCTGCCCCGCGACGCCTGGTGCGTTCCGGGATATCAGGCGGCGACCCCGCGTCGACCTTCGCCCGGCACAAATTCGGAGCAAGGGGCTGGGCAACCGGTCGTCGTTGCCCTAGAATCGAGGCACTTGGGGGGACATCGTTGGGAGACGGCAGGTGGCGTGTCGCGTTGCGATTGTGATGGGCAGTGAGTCCGATTGGCCGAGCATGGAAGGCTGTCTCGAGTTGCTCCGCCAGTTCGAGATCGACGCGGACGTTCAGGTCCTGTCCGCGCATCGCAACCCGGCCCGGCTGGCCGACTATGTCAGTCAGGCTTCGGAGCGGGGCATCCGTGTGATGATCGCGGCGGCCGGCATGTCGGCGGCCCTGCCCGGCGCGATCGCGGCCCAGACGACGTTGCCCGTGATCGGCGTGCCGATCGCCAACGGCGCGTTGCGGGGGGTCGATGCCCTTCTGGCGATGTCCCAGATGCCGTCGGGCGTGCCGGTGGCGACCCTGGCCATCGGCGCGAGCGGCGCGAAGAATGCGGCGGTTCTGGCCGCCCAGATCCTGGCCTTGTCGGATGCGAGGCTGGCGGAAAAACTTAAGGAACACAAAAGATCGTTGGCCGAAAAGGCCGATAACATCAATCAAGCCCTGCACGCGCGGCTTGCAGGTCGGTAAAGTTATGTCCGTACCCAGAACGATCGAGTGGGTTGGGGGCGTGGATGGTCACATTCGCATGATTGACCAGACGCTCCTTCCGGGCGAGCTGCGGATGCTGGACTGTCGGGAGCTTCCCACGTTGTGGGAGGCGATCAAGGCGTTGCGCATTCGAGGCGCCCCGGCCCTGGGCATTGCCGCGGGCATGGGGGTGGTGCTGGGGGTGCGGGACGCAGGCCCAGACGAGGAGGCGTTCTTCTCGGAGCTCGACGAGACGTGCGATTATATCGGCACGAGTCGGCCGACGGCCGTCAACCTGTTTTGGGCACTGGACCGGATGAAGCAGTTGGCGCAGTCGCTTCGCGGTCGGCCGGTCGTCGCGATCCTCGAGCGGTTGCTCGAGGAGGCCAAGGCCATCCGCGACGAAGACGCCGCGATGTGCCGGGCCATCGGCGAAGTGGGTCAGGGGTTGATCGCCGAGGGATCCGGCGTGTTGACGCACTGCAATGCCGGCGGATTGGCGACGGCGGAATACGGCACGGCCCTGGCGCCGATGTACGTGGCCCACGAGCGAGGGCGGCGATTTCGCGTTTACGCCGACGAGACCCGTCCGCTGTTGCAGGGGGCCCGATTGACGGCCTGGGAATTATGGCAGGCCGGCATTGACGTGACCGTGATTTGCGATAACATGGTGGCTTGTGTGATGGCCGCCGAGAAGGTAGACTTGGTCATTACTGGAGCTGATCGGATTGCAGGGAATGGCGACACGGCCAACAAGATCGGGACGTACGGCGTGGCGACGTTGGCCAAGGCGCACGGCATCCCGTTCTACGTGGCAGCCCCGAGCTCCACGTTTGATCTGTCCATTCCCGACGGTGCGGCCATTCCGATCGAGTTCCGGGATGAGCAGGAGGTCGCCTGCGGCTTCGGGACACGGGCTGTTCCCGAGGAGGTGACTTGCTACAACCCGGCGTTTGACGTGACGCCGGCGGATCTGATCTCCGGGTTCATCACGGAGCGGGGTCTGATCCCTGGCGGGCCGGGCCAAAAAATGGTAGAATTTTTTGGCATACAGGGTTGCATTGGGGCCGAAACCCTGTAGACTTTGCCGTCTAAGATTGGAGGCGCGGCCAATCTTGAGCATGAGCGTGTGTTCCCAACGGGCCGGGCGTGGGCCCGGGGATGCCGTGTGAAGTAAACAGGCCCATGAACCAATAGGTCAATCGTCGGCGCAGCATTTGGAGCTGCGTGGTTTTTTGTGAGACGGCCTCCAGCTTTCGGAGGCAAGGATCTTCCTCTAGTCGGCAGAAGGAGGCTCGTGATGAGGAAATGGAAGGTGATTTTGTTGGGATTGGCTAGCAGCCTTCCTGGTGGCTGCGGCTGGGACCTGTCGACGGGTGCCGTCGGCGACCTGATTCAGGACGTTATTTTTGGCGTGATGTTTGACTAAACGTTAAAGACTTTCGGAGGCCTGTCCAGGCCGTACCAGGCCTGGAGAGGGCGTGGTAAATGGCGCCTTCTGGTTGGCTGTGCTTGGAAGGCGGGGCCAGTAAGGCCTTAAGGGAATAAGGCGACGTTTTCCAGGAGACGAAGATGTTGGAAAAACTTCGGACGAAGTGGTACCTCTTGGTCGTCGGCACGAGCATCTGCGGTTTTGCCTTTGGCCAGTGCGTTGCCGACATACTTGAGGACATGGTCATCTTTAGCATCGTCGACTAGGTGGCCGGTTTGAGTGGTAGTTGGAGATCTGAGACGTCCAGCGTTGCCCGGGGAGGTGTAGATCCGGGTCGTGCTGGCATCAGGAGGTTGGTAATGTCGAAAACGACTAAGATCGTAGGACTGGCCGTCACCGCCTTGGGCGGCACCACGTTGTTTAATGGTTGTGGCTGGGGCGGTTTCTGGGATGGCATCTTCCAGCAGGGGATCGTCGATAACTGGCTGATCGACATGGTCCTCGACTGGCTGCGCGAGGATATCGGTAGCTAGCGGCCCGAACCGCTGGCCCTGGATCCCGCTCAGCAAGGATGAAGCGGCTTCTGGGCTGACGCGCCCTCGGCATCTCTTGCCCAGGGCAGACGTGGGCCATTGAGGCCGGGTGTCAGTCTCGCCCACGTTACCGTGTGCCTCACGCTCCGTCGAGCAGCAGGCTATCTCGGTTCGTCGGGTGAGCGTTGAGGATGGCCGGATCAAGTGATTGATCCGGAGAGAACGCGAGTACGGAGGATCTATGATGCGTTTGACAAGAATCCTTTTGGTTCTCACTACTGGGACCTTGTTGGGAACTGGCGCTGGTGGCTGCAACACAGGCGGTGCAACCGGCGGCGGTCTGGACATCATCCCGAACTACGGGATTGGCCTGGGTAGCCTCACAGGGCTCCTCTGACAGCCGTGTGTCGCCGTATCGCTGTGGAGCTTCGCGCCGTCCGTCTAGACCGCACGGGCGGCCGCGATACACCGCAGGCTGTTGAGAGCTAGCCGGGCGGGGCGACGTTTCACGGCAAGATAATGTCAAACGGGTGACTCCGCGCGTGGGTCACCCGTTTGACTATCCTTGACGCCCGACTCGCCCGCTTGGCCCACGCCAGGTGGCTCCGGCAGGAAAAGGGCAGCGGGATGCCCTCGGCTCGCACCTGCTGGTGGCTATAGCCTTCGATGTGGCAGTATCGACCTCAGCGGGCCCTCTCCTCTCTCCTTCTCAGGCCGAACAACGGTGCCGTTCGCGCAATTTCGATTTCCGACACCAGGTTTTGCATTCTGCACATACGTCATCAGCAAGTCGTGGCGCCGTTCCCGCAGGCGTTGGCCTCGGCTCGGACGACCGAGACACGCGCAACCCGCATCCCTACAGCAAGCGAATCCCCCTTCAGGACTTGGAGGCGTGTATCTCGGACCTCCCGGCAATGTACATCGCAGCCAATCCCTGCACGCCAAACCGCCCCAGCGCCCCGGGTCGTCGCGAGACCCGGGTCATGCTTGGGCAGAGCCAGTCGCAGATCTTTTCGGCCTGCTCCCGGCCGGCGGCACCGGCCAGCACGTCCAGCTGCCTCGCCGATCCCTGCACTGGCCATTCGCTTGAAGGGGGGTTCGGTCCCCGAGTAGAGTGACCCACGTGGTCAGGGCCCGGCGAAGACAGATCAGGTCACGAACACAGGTGCCCGTCAGCCCGGACGGCGGTCAGCGGCCCGCACCGCCCGCGCCGTTCCCCCTGTTGACCGGTCTGGTCATCGCCGTGGCCGCGGTCGTTCTTGTGACGCACTGGCCCGCTCTGTCGGCACAAGCGCTGTCGTTCGATGACAACCAGTACCTGACGGAGAACCCGCTGGTGCAGCGTCCGAGCTGGCCGGCGGCGGGCCGATTCCTTACCGAGGTCCTCGAGCCGTCGACCGTCCGTGGCTACTACCAGCCGCTGACGATGATCTCGCTGATGATCGATCATGCGCTGGGCGGGCGCCCGGACGAGCTGGCGCCATTCCACCGCACGAGCCTGGCTTTGCACGTGTTGAACACGGCCCTGGTGATCGTGTTGCTGTACCTGTTGTTCGGCCAGCCCTGGGTGGCCGCCATGGTCGGGTTGCTCTACGGCGTGCATCCACTCACCGTCGAGCCGATCCCGTGGGTGGGCGAGCGCAAAACGCTCCTGACCACGTTCTTCGCGCTATGGTGCCTGGTCCTCTACGTCCGCTACACGCGGAGGAACGGCTGGCGGCCATACGCGGGGTCGATGATCGCCTACGTACTCGCGCTGATGTCCAAGCCGACGAGCACGCCGCTGCCGGTCCTGCTGCTCTTGCTGGATTACTGGCCCGGGCGTCGACTGGGCCGGCGGGCGATCCTGGAGAAGATCCCGTTCTTCGTCATCGCGGGCATCTCGGCGATCGTCACATACGTCTCGCAGGCCCGGACGGCCGCCGTCGCGACGCCCAGCGAGTATTCGCCCACCGTGGTTCCGCTGACGCTCTGCCACAACGTCGTTTTCTACTTGTACAAGATCGTCTGGCCGGTCAATCTGTCACCCCACTACCCGTATCCGAGCCCGTTCGATCTGACCCAGCCCATGGTCGTGGCGGGCGTGATCGGGACGTGCCTGCTGATCCCGGTCCTGTTGTTGTCATGGCGGTGGACTCGGGCGTTGCTGGTGGGTTGGCTGTTTTTCTTCGTGGCCCTCTTTCCGACGAGCGGCGTGATCGGTTTCACCCACTCGATCGCGTCGGACAAGTACGCGTACTTGCCGTCGATCGGGCTGCTGTTGCCGCTCGCCTGGCTGGTGGGGTGGGCGTGGGAGGTGCCGGCACGGGGGGGGTCGGCGCGGCCGAGGCGGCTCGGCATGGTCGCGATCGTCCTGATGCTGGCCGGGGTGGCGGTCGTCGCGTCCCGGCGGCAACTGGCCCACTGGCAGGGGACGGAGGCCCACTTCCGCTACATGCTGACGCTGGCTCCAGACGCGCGGGTACTGCATTCCGGCCTGGCCGATGCGCTGCGTTCCAAGGCGCTGGCGCTCATGCAGGCCTCGGGCGGTCCCACGCAACGCTCCGAAGCCGTGATTACCGAGGCC
The DNA here is from genome assembly GCA_964403235.1 of uncultured Planctomycetales bacterium. Classification (GTDB taxonomy): domain Bacteria; phylum Planctomycetota; class Phycisphaerae; order UBA1845; family JAFGLZ01; genus JAFGLZ01. Next base: position 5,932 of record CAYOGX010000236.1, read on the forward strand.
ATCCAGCACTACCGTCAAGCCCTACGTACCGGTCGGGATTCGCCTTTCGGACGCAACGATCTGTTGACCTGCTCGGCGCGCAACAACCTGGGGAATCTCCTGGCCCAGCGGGGGCAGCTCGACGAGGCCATCGCGCATTGGCAAGACGTGCTGCGGATGAATCCCAAGCAATACAACGCGCTGAACAACCTGGGGATCGGCCTGGCCCGGAAGGGCAAGGTCGACGAGGCGATCCGGTGCTACACGGCCGCGCTGAGGATCCGACCCGACCTGCCGGAGACCCATAACAACCTGGGCGTTCAGTTGGGGCGGAAGGGCCAGATCGACCAGGCCATCGGACACTACGTCGAGGCTTTGCGACTCAAGCCGGGTTTTGAAATGGCGTTCAAGAACCTAAGAGCGGCGCTGGGTGCCAAGGGCATGAGCGACCAGGAGATTCGAAGGTTTCTGCGCTCTCACGGCATCCAGGCGCCAGGACCCGGTCGTTGACCCCCCGCCGGCGCTGTGCTACATCACCGCCAGTGTGAACGGGAACGACCCGATCGGCCGGCTCGGTGAAGACTCGAGAGGACAGGCCATGAAACAGGAATCAGATCCCCAGGGCACCGGGCCCAATGGAAGTGGTATGAACCGCCGTGGCTTTCTGGGCGCATTGGCGGGCGGCGCGTCGACGCTGGCCCTGGCTGATGCCGCGTCAGGCGCGGCGGGTTCGGGGGCGAAGCGACCGCCGAATTTCGTCGTCATCTTCACCGACGATCAGGGCTATCAGGACATCGGCTGTTTCGGCTCGCCCGACATCA
>CAYOGX010000237.1:0-6724 GCA_964403235.1 uncultured Planctomycetales bacterium
CGGCCTCGACGACAATACGCTGGTCATCTTCACGTCGGACAACGGCGGGTCGCTCGGACACGGCTCGATCAACGGGCCCCTCAACGGCGGCAAGCAGGACATGCTCGAAGGCGGTCTTCGCGTGCCCATGTGCGCGGTCTGGCCCGAGAAGATCAGGCCCGGGTCGCGCAGCGATCGGGTCGTGACCACCATGGATCTGTTCCCCACGGTCTGCGAGGCGGCCGGCGCGGCGTTCGATCATGAGATCGACGGGCGAAGCTGCCTGCCGACGCTGTTGGGCAGGCAGCAGCCTTGGGAGGACCGGTTTCTGTTCTGGGTGCGCCTCGAAGGCTACAAGCGGTACCAGCGCAAGCCCTATTACGCTGTCCGCCGCGGCGAGTGGAAGCTGCTGCAGAACACCGCCTTCGAGCCGCTCAGGTTGTACAACCTCAAGGACGACCCCTACGAGAAGCACCCGCTGGGCAAAGCCCACGAGCAGTATCGCATCCTCGAACGTGCCCTGCGGCAGCACATCGCCAAGGCGGGCAAGGTGCCCTGGCAGCGGCCGGAGCCCCGGCCGTGAGTGGAATATTGCGTGTGGTACGAGTGCGTGGGCATGGAGGATGACTCAGATGAAATACATGACGAGTTGTGTTCTGGTGGCGGTATGGATGTGCCCGGCCCTGGCGGCCGACAATGAGCTGACCGAGAAGGAGAGGCAGGGCGGCTGGCTCCTGCTGTTCGACGGCAAGACGTTGAACGGGTGGATGACCAGCAGCCGCAAGCCGAGCAAGACGCCCGTCCAGGACGGGGCCATCAACCCGCACAAGTGCGGCGGGTACATGATGGTCCACGAGAAGCAGTGGGGCGACTTCGTCCTGTCGTTGGACTTCAAGATCAGCAAGGGCTGCAACAGCGGCATCTTTCTGCGGACGTTCCCGCTGGAGGGCCGCAAGGGACGCAGCGTCGGATACAACGGGTTCGAGATCGGCATCGACGACACGAAAGGCGCGGGCTACCACGATACCGGCGCCATCTACGACCTGGTCAAGCCGACCAAGCAGACGGCCAAGCCCGCCGGCGAGTGGAACCACATCGTCCTCACCTGCTACAAGAACATCATCGCCGTCGAGCTCAACGGTGAGAAGGTCGCGCGGATGGACCTGGACGAGTGGACCAAACCGATGAGACGGCCCGACGGGTCGAGGCACAAGTTCCGGACGGCGTGGAAAGACCATCCGCGCAAGGGCTACATCGGCCTGCAAGACCACGGCAGCAACTGCTGGTTCAAGAACATCAAGCTCAAGCCGCTCGATAAGCGAGAGCGCAAAAAGTCGCCAGGTGGGTAACGCACGAACGACATGCTAAAGCGGCGAACGTTTCTGGGATCGTTGCTCGCGACGGGCGCCGGTGCATCCGGTTGGTGCGGCGGCGACGACCGCGCGCTGGCTTCGAACACTCGATCTCCCGGAGACCACGAACGGATGGCCGACAAACTGACCCATGTCTACAAAGGCTCGCCGCCCGATCACTGCGTCTGCGACCAGGCGCTGCGGCGGCTGCCGGACGGGAGTTGGGCGATCTTCTTCATGACCGGCGGCGACCACGAGCCACGCAAGGCCAACTACATCGCCGTGTGTCGGTCGACCGATCAGGGCAAGACGTGGCGCAAGAAGACCAAGGTGCTCCGCTACGCCGACCGCGGTTGTCTGCTGAGCGAGGTGATCGTCCACGGCTGCGAGATCCGCATCATGGCCGTCACGCACGGTGGCTATTTCGAGGACTGGCGGAACGTCGTCCTGACCAGCAGGGACAACGGTAAGACGTGGGACGAACCCGTTCCGTTCAAGCCCTTGCCACGACGGACGTTCGTGCGGAACCTTTACGTGAGCACGTGGGGCGAGTGGATCCTACCGTTCCAGACGTACGATACCGTGCCCGACGCGGCCGTCTCCCCGCTCAAGGACGGGTCGCACAAGCGGGCCCGCAACGGCGTGCTGATCAGCCGCGACGAGGGCCGAACGTGGACCCAATCCGCCGACGTCGGTCCGACCGCCGGCTGGGCGGAGAACAACGTCGTCGAGCTGCGCGATGGCCGGCTCGTCATGCTCATCCGCGCGGACGGGCTCGGCTGCCTGCTGCGAAGCGAGTCGACCGATCGCGGCCGGACCTGGTCGCCGACGAAACGCACGGACATCCCCAACCCAGGCTCGAAGTTCCGCTTGCACCGGCTCAGCACCGGGCGGATCGTGCTGATCCATAATGCCAACGCCAAGTGCGGCGTTCGCAACCCGCTGGCGCTGTGGGCGTCGGACGACGACATGAAGACATGGTGCCACAAGCGGGTGCTCGTTGATTTCCCCGGCCAGCTTCAATACCCGGACGGCTTCGTCGACGAGCAGGCCGGCTACGTCCACTTCGCCTTCGACTACAACCGACACGACCTGATCTACGTCGGCGCCAAACTGCCGTAAGGTGTGTAATGACGGCGAGATGCGTCCGTCGATCGGGTCCGATAGCCACTGGTCCATCCAGTCGTCCACCCCCCGTGGCGATCACGGGTGCGGACAACAAGATCGCATTTTTGCGATTTTCCGCTTGACTTCTTATCGCAATAACGCGATACTTGTCTATCAAAGGAAGGCATGGATGCCCGAGACCGAAGTGGTGATCTTCGCGGAGGCGGGTGGTTCTGCCCCTTTGGTGGACTGGTTGGACGGGCTCCCGCCAAAGGTTCAGGACAAATGTCTGGAGAGAATCGAGCGGCTGGGCGCGTTTGGGCACGAGCTGCGTCGCCCGCTGGCGGATTCGCTTCGCGCCAAGATCCACGAACTTCGGGTGAGGCACGGGCAGGTGAACTATCGGATGCTGTACTTCTTTAACGGGCAAAGAGCGGTCGTTACCCATGGGCTAATAAAGGAGGACGTAGTGCCCGACAGTGAGATCGACTTAGCCGTGGCGCGGAAAGTCAGGTTTGAGCAGGATCCAGACAAGCATACGTACAGGGAGTAATACCCATGGCCAAGAAGGAGAAGACAAGCGATGCGGTCAAGATCCTTCACGGTCGGTATGTGAAGGACGATCCTGAGCGAAAGGCCTCCTTGGAGGCCGAACGTGTCAATGCCGAGGTCGCGCAATTGATCTACGAGCGCCGGAAGGAGGTGGGGCTGACGCAGGGGGAGTTGGCGGATTTGGTGGGAACGACGCAATCGGTAATCAGTCGGTTGGAGGACGCTGATTATAATGGGCATTCGCTCTCGATGCTGAATCGGATCGCGCGTGCGTTGAACCAGAAGCTCACGGTGGTCATGACGGCCGCGGACCCAACCAAGAACAAGTCAGGACGCGGTAAGGCATGAATCTGAAAGTGTCACTTTCGACGGACGCGGAGGGCTTCTTGAGCCAGGAGTGCCCGGTGTGCGGGAAACGCTTCAAAGTGATGTTCGGCGAGGGAAGTGACCGGGCCATCGGTCACTGCCCCTACTGTGGTCACGCCGGGAAAGACTGTTGGTGGACGAAGGAACAGGCGGCGTATCTCACGGGCGTCGTAGGTGAGCGCATGGTTAATCCCATGCTTGAGGATTTCGCTCGCGGCGTGAACCGCATGAATCGGGGCCACGCCCTGGTCCAGATGAAGGCCAGGGTCAAGCGGAGCCCTCCGGCAAGGCCGCCTGTTGAACCAAACCGCCCCATGCCCGTCGCGACGTTTCCTTGCTGTAACGAGCGCATTAAGCACGACGGCTCGACTGCTCAGGTCCATTGCATTATCTGTGGGAAGGTGACCGATCTACGGCAGTTGCCGGCCGGCGCCAACGCGTGACATCACAATCCTCACGCGTACGGGTGGGATCTGGTGCCTGGGGGCGCCATTACTCCGTGTCGTGCAAGACCCCAAAGACGCCGTCATCCGTTACCGAACGGATGGCGACGTTGACGATTCGGCCGCGGAGGTCGGGCTTGGGTGGGGCGCTGAAGGTGACGGGGAAGTAGCGGTCGGTTCGGCCTTGCCAGCCTCGGGGTCCGTGGGATTCAACGATGACGCGCTCGGATTGGCCGACGAACTGGCGGCGGTAGGCCTGCGCCGTCCGGTCGGCCAACGCCTGCAATCGCTGCATGCGGTCGTGCAGGACGTCATCGGGCAGTTGCTCGTCGCGCCACCGTTCGGCGGGCGTGTTGGCTCGCAGGCTGAAGGGGAACGCGTGGACCCGCGCGGAGCCGACGCGTTCGACCAACGCGAGTGTTTGCCCGAACTGTGGGTCGGTCTCGCCGGGGAACCCCACGATGACGTCCGTGGTGATGGCGGGGCGGTCCAGCGCCTTCCGGACGCGCTCGATCGTGGCCAGGTACGCGTCGATCCGGTACTGCCGGTTCATTCGTCTGAGGATCTCGTCAGCGCCGGCCTGGAGGGGCAGGTGGAGGTGCGGCACGCAGCTTGGCGCTCGGGCCATCACGTCGAGCAAGTCATCGCTGACGTCGCCGGGGTCGAGGCTGGACAGGCGGATCCGCGCCAGGCCCGGGACGGCCGACAGCGACTCGAGCAACACGGCCAGCGGGGTGGACCCAGGACGGTCTAGGGTCCGTCTGGCCGAGGATCGACCGTAAGCGCCCAGGCAGATGCCGGTGACGACGATTTCTCGGTGGCCGGCAGCGACCAGGTCGGCGGCCTCTCGACAGGCCACCTCGATCGGCTTGGACATCAAACGCCGGCGCAGACGCGGGATGATGCAGTAGGTGCAGGCGGCGTCGCAGCCGTCCTGGACCTTCAGAAACGCCCGCTGATGGCCCACCAGGCGATGAACGGTTCCCCGCAGGTCCCACTTGACTTGGTCGGTCTTGGGCGCTTTAGTAAAGGTAGAGGCGCTGGTTCGTGGAGCTGCTCCCACCCGAACTGATGCGGTCGAGGTGATGCCGGAGTCGTCCCATGGACCGCATGGATGTTGACCTGCCGCAGTGGACGGATTCTGCCGAACTGCCGATAACTCCTTGCGTGGGCGTGGTTTTTGCCCTGCGCGGAGGATGTGTGATAGTCGGGTAGTCAGGCCCTCGTCGTGGCCGATGACGGCCAGTACGCCGTCGATCCGCTGGAAGCGCTCTGGTTCGTCTGCGATGCCGCAGCCGACCACGATGACGCGGGTTTGTCCACGGTGCGTGCACCGACGGACGAGTTGGCGGCTTTTGCGCGCGGCGGACCGGGTCACGGCGCAGGTGTTGACGACGGCCAGATCGGGCACGCCTCCCTCGTCGACGGGTCGCAGCCCGACTGCCTCGAGGGCCTCGCGGAGCTGCTGGGCCTCGTATTGGTTGACTTTGCAGCCGACGGCGGATACCAAATAAGTTCCGGGCGTCATCATCGTTTAGCCTAGGCCAGTGCCCGATTCGTTGCAATCGATCTCGTGTGGATCAGGAGGCCCCCATGGCAGGCGAGAAAGCGGTTTGGGGCATCGACGTGGGGCAGTGCGCCCTCAAGGCCCTCAAGCTTCAGATCGTCGATGAGGTGGTCGAGGCCGCCGCCTTCGACATCGTCGAACACGCCAAGCCCCTCAACGCAGGCGAACGGGCCGGTGAGGAACTCGCCCGTCTGCTCGCGCAGGCCGTCGAGACCCTGGTCGGCCGAAACCAAATGGCCGGTGAGCCGGTGGTGATCGGGGTGCCGGGGTATCAGGCCTTCATGCGCTTCACCAAACTGCCGCCGGTGGACAAGAAGCAGTTGCCGGCCATCGTCCAGTTCGAGGCCGGTCAGCAGATTCCCTACGACATCGACCAGGTCATCTGGGACTATCAGATCTTCAGCGAAGAAGGTGGCCCGGACGTGGAGGTGGGCATCTTCTGCATGCGGAACGAGCTGCTCGACCGGTACCTGACGCCGTTCACGGATGCCGGGCTGCAACCCGTGATCGTTCAACCGGCGCCGCTGGCGTTGTACAACTTTCTCGAACACGACGCGCGTCGGACCGGCAAGGCCACCATCCTGCTCGACATCGGGGCCGAGAGCACCGACCTGATCGTCTCCGATCGCGGCAGCGTCTGGACCCGCGCGATCCCGATCGGCGGCAGCAACTTCACCGAGCGGCTGGTCGAGGCCTTCCGGCTGGAGTTCTCCAAGGCGGAAGCCCTCAAGCGATCCGCGGCGACCAGCAAGTACGCACGGCAGGTCTTCCAGGCGATGCGGCCAGTGTATCAAGACCTCGTGTCGGAGATCCAACGGTCCGTCGGGCGATACAGCCAGACCCACCGAGAGGCCGAGCTCGACAGGGTCGTCGGCATGGGCAACGGGTTTCGGCTGCCGGGCCTGCAGAAGTTCTTGCAGCAGAACCTGGGTATGAAGGTGGAACGGGTGTCGGCCTTCAACCAGCTCCAGCCGGGACCTTCGATCAACGCGCCGACGCTGAACGAGAACGTGCTGAGCCTTGGTGTGGCCTACGGGCTGGCGGTCCAGGGCCTGGCGCGGGGCCGGATCGCGACCAGCCTGCTGCCGCCCCAGATTGCCAAACGAGCGGTGTGGTACCGCAAGCGTCCGTGGTTCGCGGCGACGGCGGCCTGTTTGGTCCTGGCGGCGGCCTCGTTGTGGGCACGGTATGTGCTGGACAGCAGCGCGCTGGCCCGGAACGCCGGTACGGAGAAGATCATCCCTCCGACCGTGAGCGTCAAGGACGTCCGGAGGAGAGTGCGCCAGCCCGTCGATGCGAAGCTCCCCCGCGAATACGCGGTGGAGATCCTCGCATGCGCAAACAAGCTGACCAGCGAG
>CAYOGX010000238.1:0-6718 GCA_964403235.1 uncultured Planctomycetales bacterium
GGTTACTTCCTGGTGCGGGCAGCCAGCCAGACGCGTCAGACCGACCATCGCACGTACATCATGGACCCGTGGGGGATCGCGCTAGGGCGCTCACAGTTTCGAACGAACAACCGGCCGGTGGTCGTGGCGCTTCAGTTGGACAACCGGCCGAAGTACTATGAGTGGGCCGACGACGTCCGCAAGACCGGCCTCTATCCCGACCCGTACAAGCGCAAGCTCTGGCCGGTGGCGAAGGGCGATCTCCGTGCGGTGGTCAACGCGCACCGCCGGCCGGCGCTCTACCGGCCAAGGGGCGTCAAGCCGTCCCAGTGAGTTCGCGTCGGCGGCGTCGGTGGCTGGCATGGTCAAGACATCCTGGCGTCCCCCGTGCCAGCGGGGGTTAAACGCACTGGAAAGGACGGTGGTCGATGAGTCTTAGTCTCGGACAGATTCCGATGGACCGTGCGACTGAGCTGCGCGAGCAGTATCGCACAGCGCTTCTCGACGACTTCGTGCCCTGGTGGACGAAGTATTCGATCGACCGCGAACACGGTGGGTACTATAGTTGCCTCGAGCGCGACGGCCGCGTCTACGCCACCGACAAGTACATCTGGATGACGGGTCGGCAGATCTGGATGTTCAGCCACCTGTACAACCAGCACGAGGCCAGGCCCGAATGGCGTGACCTGGCCCGACACGGCGCCGAGTTCCTGCTCGCTCACGCGTTTACCGACAAGGGCAAGATGTACTTCAGACTGACCCGCGACGGCCGGCCGATGGCCTCGAGTCTCAGCCTCTACACCGAGTGCTTCGCCGCCATCGCGCTGGCCGAGCTGAGCAAGGCCGCCGGCGATGACGCGCTGTGGGACCGTGCCGTGCGGCTATACGACCGCATCCGGCCCCGGCTAGGCCGACCCGATGACACGCCGCTGCTGGGCTACCCCATCAACGCCGAGTTCCACCTGCACGCCCACGACATGATCCGTCTGACCCTCATGTGGGTCTACAACGAGATCCGACCGGACGACCGGTGGGAGGCCGACATCACGCTCTCGATCGACTCACTGCTGGGCAGACACTGGAAGCCCGACCTGGGCGTCCTGCTCGAGCAGGTCGCGCCCGATGGGAGCCCGCTGCTCGATCTGCCCGAGGGCCGGATGGTCCACCCCGGCCACGCGATCGAGAGCGCCTGGATGCTCATGGAGGTCGCCTGCAAGCGAGGCGACGCGTCGCTGATGGACACGGCGATCGAGATCACGCTGAGGTCACTCGAGCGCGGCTGGGACGAGCGGTACGGCGGCGTGCGCTACCTGCTGAACCTCGACGGCACGCCGACGCACCCGCTCGAGGCCGACCTGAAGCTCTGGTGGCCGCACGGCGAGACGCTCTACGCGCTGCTGCTCGCCTGGGCCTACACCGGCCGAGACGACGTCCGCCGGTGGTACGAGAAGGTGCACGAGTACACGTTCGGGAACTTCCCGGACCCCGAGTACGGCGAGTGGTACGGGTACCTGAACCGAGAGGGCAGCCCGGTCTTCACCGCCAAGGCCAACGGCTGGAAGGGCTTCTTCCACGTCCCGCGCATCCTGTTCCGCGCGTATCAGTTGCTGACAGACGCCGCAGACGCGTAGCGAGTGTCCGCGCCGCCGCCGGCCAGGCAATCCGAGCCGCGACCGTTAGGGAGCGAACCTGCGCGGCAACCGCTCCCTGACGGTTGCGGCTCGGTTCAATGGACATAACAGGCACTGGCAGAGAAGCTGCCAGTGGGCACACAAAGGTCCCGACGTCTTGACGTTTCGACGTTTCATCGTTTCCCCGCGCGTCAGGTCTTCTCGACGACGAACACGAGTTCACCCTCGATCGGGAGCTTGGTCAATCGCCAGCCGCGGCCGCCTGCCATTTCGGTGAAGCTTCGGGTGTAGAACTCGGGCATCTGCTTGGATCGGCCGGCCAGGCTGCGGATCGGGAACGTCACCACCACGTGATGGACCTTCAGGCTGTCGATCAGTTGGGCGGCGATGCCCTTCTGCCGGCGCTCGAGGCAGGGGACCATCTTCATGAGGAACGCCAGGTCGCCGGTTTCCTGCGGCGGGGTGCAGATGACGTCCTGGAATCTGACCGGCGGTTCCGCTTCCGTGCCGGCCATGCCGATCGCTTGCAGGAACCGGTTCAGGCAATCCACCAGGTCGGCGGCAATCTCGTAGGCGTAGTACACCGTCCCGGCGGGCAGGTCCATCCAGGGGATGGTGATCGGATGCAGGCCGCACGCCACGTCGAGAATGGTTCGGGGCCTGCCGGTGACGGCGAAGATCTGTTGGTAGAACGTGTCCAGCAGCCCGATGCGTTCGCGGGTGGAGGCGTGGTCCTGCATCAGGCGGCGGCAGATCGACTTCAATCGCTCGACGTCGCCGGCCTGGTGGGCCTGACGGACCGCGTCCAGGTGCTCGGCGATGACGTACTGGCCCAGGTAGGCCGCCTGGATGCGGTGCAGCTTCGTGCGGGCCGTCTTGACCGCATCGCGGGTTCGTTTGTATCTCGGCAGTGCGGTCTCGATGACGTCGCGGATCGTGTCTTCGCAGATGTGCCGGTACTTGCGGGTGGCCTGGACCTCCCGAACGAAGGCATCGATCGGGTTTGACGATTCGCTCGGCGTCATGACGTGGCCCGTTCCCGCCCGCGGTCGGAGGCCAGGGCTGCGATCAACCGGTTATAGAACCGCAGGTTGTGAAGCGTGGCCAGCCGGTCCGCCAGGCCGTCACGGATCTTGAATAGATGGTGCAGATAGGCCCGGCTGTAGCCCCGGCAGCAGAGGCAATCGCACCCGTCTTCGAGTGGCTGGGGATCGCGGGCGTGCTTGCCGTCTTGCATGTACAGGCAGTGATAGAAATCCGCCCCGGCGAGCGACGATCGGTCCGGCGGTTGGTTGAAGACGTACAAGCGCTTGTGCCGGGCGTCGCGGGTGGGGATCACGCAGTCGAACAGGTGATAGCCCAGGCGGTACGCGGCCGCCAGGTTCTCGGGTTTGCCGATGCCAAGCGCGAATCGGGGTCGGTCGTCGGGTGTCAGCTCAGCCACCTGGGCGACCGACTCGGCGAGCTGCCCGTCGTCGGTGACGGGCCACCCGCCGTAGCCGTAGCCGTCGAAACCGATCTCCGACAGACGCTCGGCACACTCGCGCCGCAGCCCCGGGTCCTGGCCGCCCTGGACGATGGCCAGGAGCAGCGGGCGCCGCTGCCGTTCCAGCTCGTTCTGCTCGACCCACCGGTCGTAGGTTCCTCGACACTTGCGGGCCCAGGTGACGGTCTGTTCGACGCTGCGGCGCTGCTCGTCCGGCGGGGCATCGAGGCTGGTGCAATGGTCCAGGCAGAACAGGAGGTCGGCGTGGATGCGGAACTGGGTTTGGATGCACTTTTCCGGCGTTAGGACGATTTTCTTGCCCCCGGGTTCCAGCCGGTAGGTGAATCCCCTGTTCGTGACCGAGCCGAGTTTCGGCGAACCCGTCAACAGGGAATAGACCTGAAATCCGCCCGAATCGGCCGCGACCGGCCCACGCCAGTTCATGAACCGATGGATGCCGCCGTGCTCGGCGATCGTCCGAACGCCGGGTCGGACCAGCAGGTGGAAGACGTTGACCATCACGCTCTGGACGCCGCAGGCCTCGAGATCGGCCGCGTCCAGCGCGCGGATCACGCCGCGCGTGGCGTCGGGAAGGAACGCGGGCAGCGACAGCGACCCGTGCGGCGTCGATAAGGTCTCGAGCATGCCCCTATTCTACGGGCCTTGCTCGTCAGGGAAAAACGCGTCTTCTTGGCTGATGTCGGGGATGCCGACCACCAGGACGCGCATGCGGCCCGCGGCGCCGTGGACGACGCCGGGCGGGATGTGGACCAACGACCCCTTGCGGACGGGGTGGTCCGTGCCGTCGAGTCGAACCGTGCCCTCGCCCTCGACGACGTAATACAGTTCGGTGCCCCGTTTGTGGTAGTGCTCGCGGGCGCCGTCGATGTCAACGGCATGGGCCCAGGCGGCCACGCCCTTGTCCTCGTCTTGCCGACTGACGAGCAGGTGCCGCCACCCACAGGTGCTCCGCTCGCGCGGGGCATCGCTTTCGTGCCGGATGAGCGTTGCCTTGGGCTTCGATGCCGCCATGGTTGGCCTCCTGCGCCCAGGGGCGCCTGGGCGCCCCGTTTCATGTCACAATCACTGTAGTCGACGCGCTCATGGCTGACAATGCATCGGCGTCGCTGGAGGAACGCATGCAGGTTCCGGTACGAACGGGTGGCACGGTCAAGCGAAGCTGAGGGACGAGGCTGAGCTTGGCCGTGTGAGTGCGCGCAAGACTGGCAACATGGCCAAGGACCGACCCTGCCGGGTCGGTCCTTGACCATCCCACCCAACACGCCGGGCGGACGCCGCCCTTCTCGGGATGCGCCGAGGCCACGTTACCTGGGCATCCACGTGTCGAACCTCGCGCCGGTTTCGTGTAAAAGTCCTGCTGAGCTTGATGAAGGGGAACCCATGGCAGATGACCTCCCGCAGGTGGCGCTCGGCAGGGCCGACTACGTCATCATGGCCCTGTACATGGTGGGCCTGATCGGGCTGGGCCTGTACTACCGCAAGTACGCCCAGGCCGATCTGGACCACTATTTCCTGGCCGGCCGGCGGTTCAAAGGCTGGATGACCGGCACGAGCTACGCGGTGACGTGCATGAACGCCGACGTCGCGCCGGCCTACTGCGGCATGACCGTCATCACCGGCATGTGGATCTGCTGGTGGTACATGAGCCGGTTCGGGTTGGCGTTGATGATCGGCGCGGTCCTGTTTGCGGTTTATTGGCGGCGGTTGAAGATCTTTACCTCGCCCGAGTTCTACGAGATGCGGTTCAGTGGCGCCCCCGCGATCACGATGCGGACGTGGGTGTCGCTCCGCAGCGCCTTCATCGCCGTGGTGGCGTGGACGGGTTCGGGGCTGCTGGGCATGTCGAAGGTCGCCCAGGGGTTGTTGGGGTGGGAGCCTTGGCTGACGTTTTCCGTCGTGATCCCCGTCATCCTGATCTACGTGATCCTGTCGGGCTACATCGGCGTGGTGCTCAGCGACGTGTTCCAGACGATCATCCTGATCGTCTCGTCGGTGGTCCTGATGGCGATGGTCTGGCAGGACTTCGGCGGGCCTGGTGGGCTGCACTCGGCCCTGGTGGGTACGTTCGGCGAGCAGGTGGTGAGCTGGCGCCCACCGATGAGCCACGAGCTGTTGGGTGTCATCGGCGTGATCGCGTGGACCGTGGGCACGGCCGTCGGTTACGGGGGCGACGTCGCGCCGATGGCCGGCGCGATGGAAGGTCAGCGCCTGCTCTCGTGTCGCAACAGCCGCGAGGCATCGAAGATGTACGTCTGGGCCGAAGTGATGCTTTTCCTCATGCTCGCGGTGCTGACGCTGCCCGCGCTGGGCGCGATGGCGAAATGGCCCGGGCTCTACGACGGCTCGATCGACAAGGAGCTGTCCTACGGCATGCTCCTGGGCCACTACCTGCCGACGGGGCTGCTGGGGTTGGCGCTGGTGGCCATCTTCGCGTCGATCATGTCGACGGTGGACTCGAACATGAACTTCGGCGCGCAGGTGTTCCTCAATGACGTGTACCGCCGCTCGATCCACCCCAACGCGTCGATGAAGCACTACATGTTCGTCGGGAAATGGGTGATGCTGGCGATCATGGGATTGGCGATTCTCGTAGCGACCACCGCGCAGAACGTCATCGACATTTCCGTGTTCATGCTGGGCCTCTCGTCAGCCGAGCTGACGGCCAACTGGGGCCAGTGGTGGTGGTGGCGCTTCAACGGACCCGCACGTCTGGCCGCGTCGTTCGGCGGGCCGATCATCTTTCTGTCCAACAAATTTGTCATCTTCCAGTACCTCATCGACGCCGGGCAGGACGCGACGTACCTGGTGGTCCTGAGTTCGATCGCGGCCACGTGCGTGCTGTGGATCGTCGTGGCGCTGCTGACGCGACCCGAGCCCGAAGCGACGCTGATTGAGTTTTACCGGCGTACCCAGCCGATGGGCTTCTGGGGGCCGATCGCGCTGAAGGCGGGGATCGAGCCGATAGGCGCGCTCGCGATCTCACGGGGCCTGGGCATCGCGCTGCTCGGCGCCGTCATGGTCGGGGCGGGCACGATCGCCGCATCCTGCCTGTATGTGGGGCGATGGCATGTGTCCGCGGCGGCCGCGGCTGTGGCCCTGGTGGCCGGTGTGCTGTTCAAGATCACCTACAAGAGGTTCGTGCCGACTCAGCACCCACAAGAAGGGCCCGAGCCGAGAGTGATGCCCAGCGCATTTCCGGTGGTGCTGTCCGACGAGGAGCATCCCGCGCGGTAGCATCACCGGCGCGGCTGCGCTCCCTGACGGTTGCGGCGCTGGTTGGCCATCTTCTTGCTGAACCACTATATTGGGCGCCTTGCCCAGATCGGGACAGGGGGTGAGGTGTGAGCACAAGGAGACTACGAATGCGTCGTAGGAAGATAACGCGTCGTGACTTCTTCAAGAGCGCGGCCGTGACCGGCGCGGGTGTCTGGGTGGTCGGCAGCCCGGGCTGTGCCGAGCTCAAGCCGCTCCCGAAGCCCAGGTACGTCTCGCCGAACGAGAAGCTCAACGTCGCGTGCGTCGGCATCGGCGGCAAGGGCTCGAGCGATACGAGCGGCAACCGGAGCGAGAACGTCGTGGCCCTGTGCGACGTCGACTGGGA
>CAYOGX010000239.1:0-6686 GCA_964403235.1 uncultured Planctomycetales bacterium
ACATCACGGTGATCGACACGAACAACCCGATCACGATCGACATGGTGACCGACCGCAAGGTCAAGGCCTTCTTCAAGTGCGGCGGCGGCGGTATCGAAGAGGGCCTCCCACTGCTGATCGTGTTCGCCACGCTCGCGTTGTTCGCGTTGATCCGGCGCAGGTCGTAGGGTCCGCCGTGCGGACCACATTCTGCCCACGGCACCCGGCGACGCTTGTGGAGTGCGGCGGCTCGACGCCGCCTTGCCAGTCCGTCCCCGTCGAGACCGTTTCGCGCAACCCGCACGGGCAAACAAGTTTGCCCATGGCACCCGGCGGTATCGAAAAAGGCCTGCCGCTGTTGGCGGCCGGCGCGGTCCTGTGCGCCTTCGCCTCGCGCCGCCTTCGCCGACGAGGGTAAGCCGGGGGCCTGAACCGACCGGGGCTGGAGGGTAGGGCTTAGGGGCTAGGGGCTAGGGTCTAGGGTTTGGGGCGGACCGGACCTGGGCCCGCTGTTGCCGGGCCCAGTTGGCTAGATGGCGGTCCAGCTTGGGATCGGCCAGGGCCTGGTCGTAGTAACGCAGGGCGCGATTGGGCTGGCCCAGACGTCGGTACAGCTCGCCGACCAGGTAGTTGGCGGACGCCCGGTTCGATGGCGATACCTCACTGCCGTCCAATGCTTTCTGGAACTGCTCCAGGGCCAACCGCTGGTAGTCTCGCTCTTCGGCAATCGAGGCATGGACTTTGTCCAGCTTTTTCCGCAACAGTTCGGGCAGATCGGGGTTCGGGCGTCCGGGGGGGAACAGCGACTCGAACAGATGGTTCTCACCGTGCCGGCGGCACATCATCGCCAGAATGAACTTGACGTACGGCGTTTGATATCGGCTGAAGCGTCCCTCAGCCACCTGAGCGGCCAGACGCGTGACGAGGTGCAGCTCACGATCGGCCTGGTTCTGCTGCTCGGTGTCGGCCGGCAGCCACCGCTCGACGAAGCCCATCACCCGTTGGAGCCGGTCGGTCCTGGGATACACCGAGCCGTTGTCCCGGGCCACCCACGACGCGCGGAGGTACAGCCACGCCATCGACTCGGCGCTCATCCGGCGCCAACGATAACACCGCACCGCGAGCCGATAGCGAACATCGGCCGGGATCATCCGCTGGTCCGTCTTCGGCGTGATGGTCATGCCCGGATCGAGCTTCGGGGATTTCAAGAGCCTATCGCCAAACCCCTTGGGTAGCTTGATGTCGGCCCGGAAGTCCTCGACGTAACCGCTGTAGTAGCATCGCGGGCAGGTGACGATCCTGTGGAAGACCGGCTGGGGTCCCGCGGATCGAGCGAACAGGTCCCGATCGACGCCAGCGGAGGTGTCGACGCTCACGAGCACGACGGCCCGGAACTTCTGGGCGCAGACGGGACACGTCACGTCCTGTCGACCGAGGACCGTGGCCTCCAGCCTCTGTGGGAGGATCCCCCCCAGGCCGACGCAGATCATCAGGCCGACCCACACACGCCAATCGTAAACAGGAACAGACTGGAATCCCATTACCGACGCCGACGCAATCCAGCCGCTGCGGCCAGGGCCAACCAGCTTACGACGGCCCCCGGTTCCGGCGTCAGGGTCGGCGGTGGCATCATGGCTAGACCGCTCGATGGCTCAACCGCGGACTTCAACATCCCGCTGGTCACGTCAAGCAGATCGCTTCCTTGTCCCGCGAAGACGCTCTCCAGCACGGACGTGTTGATGATCCTGCTCATTTCCGCGTCGGTCAAGACCTCACCGGCCTCGAGACGGGCGAGCAACTCGTCTCGTTCCTTGATCTGGTTCTGGAGCTTGGCCCGTCCGCTGAAGACGGCAAGCGGATTGGTCGTGCCGGCGTTGGCGAAGAGCGGGGCCGTCACCGCCGCCAGGAGGTCGACGAAGACGTTTCCGCTCAGCGAGACCGGCCCCAAATCGTAGTCCAGCGAACCGTTATCGTCATAGAGCACCCCGTCGATGTCGAAGGTTCCCCGATTGGTGATGAACGCGTCGATCTCGTAGAAGCCGAGGGCGTTGATGTCGAGCTCGGCCTCGAGCGCGCCCTGCCCTTCGATCTCGATGTTCTCCGCCCCGGTCCAGGCCCAGAAGCGGTATGCGATGGGAAAGGGGTTGTCGGTCCCCCCTTGGTCGGTGGCGATACGAAACTTGGCGGTAGGGATCACCGCCCGTCGCACAGATAGCTCCGTATCGAGCCTGACCTGCTGGCCCAGACCGGTGAACTCAAACCCCGCTACCCCACTGTCCAGCTCCCAATCATTCAGTACCCGCGTCGTTTGGAAGTTCCATCCGTCGCCGACGATGTGCTGGCGGTAACCTATCTCCCCAGTCGGTGGTGCCCAGCCGGCGAACTGCAACCCCCTGGCGGCCGTGACCCAGAAGCCGTCGGCCGCCGCCTGCTCCGCGACCAAACCCGTCACACCCCCTGCGGTCAGCAGGACGGCCAGAAGACCAAATCGTCGCATCAAAGCATCCTCCCCGGCGCGTCTAGGTAGGGTCAAACCACCTGGCTTGATAAACGACTAGTATGGCAGATCTTACGGAGCCAAACCCGGCCGATACCATACCCCTGGCGTTCCGGGCTCGGGCGATCAGAGCCCGAACGCTACTGTACTATCGGTCCAGGCCGCTCGTTTGCTGGTGCGATTCTCAAAACCAGGGACATCACGTCCGCTGTGGCCGTAATGAGATCTCCGTCCGCGATCCGGCGTGTTGGACCACCGTCGGCCGGTGCGGCCCGCGGCTCAGAAGCGGGTTCGCTCGGAATCCGAATGATCCGAGGGCGGCGGTCTCGACTCGCGGGGCAGGGGAAGCTGGTAGTCGCCAATGTCGCCGCGTCGCTGGAAATACCTCATCGCATCGTCCAGCGTGGCAAAGACCTCGGTGGCCGTCTCGGTCACGAACGGCGACGGCTCCGCGCCCGGCCGCCAAACGACATAGACCTCCTTGGTGGCTTCGTGGGCGTGCTGGAGCTCTCGCTCCACGCCGCTGCTCAGACCAGGCCGACCGTCGGCCATCTCGGGAACGTAGCTCACGATCATGTCCGACTGGTCGATCAGCTTGAAGTCGCGCGCGTAGATCTGGCCGTCGATATCGCGGGCCACGTCCATGATCTCGGCGGTATGGAAGCTCAGCCGCCGTCCATGGACCTTGACCTGGATCGCGGTCTCGCCTCGGCGGTTCGCCTCCACGGCGTCGACGAGCAGACGTTTCTCATCGACGTCGCCCGGGTCGAAGGTGATGAAGTGCTCGGCCAGTACCTCTCGGAAGACCTCCAGCTCCGCCAACAGGTCGGACATGTTCATCACGTGTGTCATGGGAAACGAGGGGTACACCTTCTTTCGCTCGGGCTCGAACATCAGACGATACAGCATCAGCGCGCTCGTATCGGTCTGGCCTCGGCTGAAGACGTAGAAGCAGCCGTGGCCTCGGATCATCGTCGCCATCACCTCGGTCGCGAGGATCTCCTCTTCCCGCCAGACCAGCAGGTCTATGAGGCGGTGACCGACGTCGTGGTCCCTCGTGAGCCGCTCATGCACGGCGTCGACGTTGTCGACCAGCGTGACGTACAGGTCGGCCGCAAGCGCCTGAAGCTGGTCATGGTCAAACGCGGGGAACAGCCCGTGCTTCCACCGGAACGTGGCGTGGGTGTTGACCAGCAGGTTCACGTCGCGTTCGGCCAGGGTCAGGATGTCCTTGAAGACCCCGCGTCTCAGCGAGTTGAGCCGTCCGAGCGGCAGGTCGAGGATCCGCCCTGGCGAGACGTCCGGGGCCTCGGCGTACATCCGGTCCCCCACGTTGACCAACTCGATCTCGTGTCCATGCTCGCCCGCGATCTCGACGACGCGCTCGAGAAACGGGCGCTTGTCCATGCCCACCTGGCCGGTAACGACGACGCGGATCCCCCTCCGGAGCGACCGTCCAAACAGGTTGTCCCCACTGTCCGCCATACTCATCGCCGTCCAGGTGCCTCCTCGTCTCGCGACGGTCACAATAGCTCAGCCGCATCGGGCGGTCAAACCGTCGGCCCTGCCCGGCCGCGGGGCGCATCCCGGAAATCGGGGCGTCCGTGTGGCATGGTCAAGGGACGACCCGCAAGGGTCGGTCCTTGGCCATGTTCCCAGCATTTCAGGTGGCCTCACCGTCAAGCTCAGCCGAGTCTTTCGGCTTTGCTTGACCGAGCTCACCGGGTCGTCTCAGGTCGCCAGGCCGCAGACCTTGTCGACCACCTCCGTGACGGCCTCGACCTTCTCGATCTGGCCAACCTGCGAGATCTCGTCGCTGATGCCCAGGATCAAGCGCGGGGCGAACATGTCGATCACGCGGCGGGCGAAATCGAGCACCTCGTCCGTCGTGTACTGCTCGAGAAAATGGATGGCCGGCAGCAGATCGAGCACGACCATCCGGTCGCCGACCGCGGCCTTGATCTGCTCGAGCGTCATGTCGCCCATCGGCTCGGGCGTCAGGGCCTCCACCCCGTGCAGGTGCGTGTCGAGCAGATAGGGCAGCATCAGCTTGCTGTGGCCGTCCCAGTGCGTGTGGACGAATCGGTCGTGATCGCGCATCCGTTGGGCGATCCGCTGCCACCGCGGCATCAGGTACTTCTCGAGGATCGGCGGCGGCGTGAACTCGTTCGTCGCGTGATCGCCCAGGTTGAAGATGCGGCAGGGGAGCTGAAGGGCGGCGTCGATCATGCGGTCGTCGCGGCGGTCGCAGGCCTCCAGATAGGCCTCCAGCTCGGCCGGGTGGTCGTACATGAGGTACGTCGTGTCGATCAGGCCGCTGTAGTGCTTGATCAACTCGGTGTAGCCGCTGGAGGTCAGGAAGATGGTCGGCTCGCCCCGGTGCCCGAGCCGCTCGGCCTTCGCGTTGAACAACTCAAGGTCCGCGCGAAACTGCTGGCGCTCGACCAGATCGGTGACGACGCGCAATCCCTCGACGGTCTTGACGCCGAAGTCGCAGATTCGTTGATTGGCCAGCCGATCGCCGTCGTAGATCTCATCGTAGACGTTCGTGATCTCGCCGCTGGGCGTTCGGACGGTCTCGTAGAACCGCCCCCCTTCGCGTCGCTCGGACCGTTCGACGTCGTCGGGCGCTTCGTAGCTCTCGATGCCCTCGCAGGCCGCGTACCGGACCGAGCAGCCCATCGCGTCGTAGATCTCCAGATCGGTCATGTCACGGAACCGCGCCGGAAACGTGCCCTCCCGGCGGTGGTGCGCCAGCCAGGTCTCCAGCCGCGGCTGCCACAGCACCTTGTCCGTCGTCCCCTCGAAGATGGCCAGGTTCAGTTCGCGCCGGGTCGTCGTCATCGGTTCGGCTCCGCTGGCCAATTACATCAAGGCGCCCCCCCGTAGGGCAGGTCGAGTCTTCGAGGCCTGCCGACTAGGGACCGGTCAAAGGATAGCGACACGCCTGAGCGGAACGCAACCCGGCCACGAAGGTTGACCGTGTGTTACCTTGCCGCCCACAATTGCGGCGAGATGGCGAGCCGATCACCCGCGATCCCGTTGCGTCTCTGCGTTGTGATGTCGCTGGTGTGGATCGTCCCGGCCGTCGCCATCATGGCCAGCAGCATCCTGGACGACGTCGGGATCGAACCGCCTATCCACGACTGGCTCTTCGTAGTCGTGTTCATCGGCAGCAGCCTGCTGCTGGGCGTCTTCTTCCTGTTGTGGCGCCGCTTCGTGACCTGGACGGTGAGACGCGTGGCCGGCACCGGCGGCGCGACCGCGCTGGTGCTGACCCACGTGCTCATCTGGCAGCCCTTGTGGGAGGCCGGTTGCGGAGCGGAGGACGTTCTGCGGCTCGGCCAATCGTGCGTGATGGGCGGGCTGTGGATGGTCGCCGCCGCCTACGTCTGGTGGGGGATCGCCGAGGCCGTGACCTACGCAAGGAGAGTCACCATGCCACCATACGCCGTGCGGCTCATCTACGGTATGGCCCTGATCCCGTTCATCGCGGGCCTGTTCCTCATCGTCGGTATCGCGGTCGACGACCTGGCGCCCGCGAGCTTCCAGGTGCCAGGCCTCGCGCGGGACCGCCTGCCCATCTTCGTGGCCAATCTCGTGTGCGGGTCGGTCATTGTGGTGTGGTGGTGGGCCGTATGGCGGCGGGCGGTCCGCATGACCGCCGAGCAGTTCCGCCCGAGCTTGGCGCTGGCCGCCGGTTATGTCCTCGTCGCCGTCCTGGCCGTGTTTCCGAAGTACCCCGGCTCATGGGAGCATCTGGCCATCACGCTCCCCATGCTGCTGACCGGCCTGTGGCTTGTCGTGACGACATGGCGGTGGCACCCACGCACGGCCGAATCCCTCCGCGGACTTGGCGATGTCAAAGAGAAGCTCACCTGCTCTGCCTGCGGGTACAGCCTGGTCGGTCTCCGCGAGGCCCGCTGCCCGGAATGCGGCCGGCAATCCACGCTCGATGAGCTGTTCGAGAACGTCCTCGCCGCCCACGGGTATGAGTAGCGCGCGTCTTCGACGCACCTGTCGTTCGCGGCCAGTCGGCAAGGAAAAGAAGGGGCGCCGATACCCCTAAGCTGCCTGCAACAAGGATTGAACAGTACGTCCCTGGAAGGTGTTTCACGGGTGGCCCATGGCTTTAGCCGTGGGGGACGCGAATCTCCGTTCGAATTCGTGTCCCCCACCTCTGAAGAGGTGGGCCACCCAACCTTCTCAT
>CAYOGX010000240.1:0-6666 GCA_964403235.1 uncultured Planctomycetales bacterium
AGTGCACGGTCACTGGCATGGGGACACCTCCCGCCGTCAGGCGATCACCCCACCCCCAGTTTGTACTCACCCCGCACACTCCCCGCAAGGCCCGATGACGCACGCAGGTGGACTCTTGCTCATGCTTCTGCCTGCTTGACTCGTCCTGAGCTCCGAGCTACGCTCGCACGCGACGACTGCATGAGCCACCCGGAATAGCAATTAACCGTCGGTCAATGGGGAACAGTGATCGTGGCGAAACAGCGCATTCGTGCAGTGACGTTTGACCTCTGGGACTGCATGTTCGTCGACGACACGGACGAACCGAAGCGGGCTGCGGCAGGGGCAAAGCCAAAACCGGAGACGCGGCGCGAGCTGGTCCATCGCTACCTCGAACGGCACGCGTCGATTGGGAGGGAAACCGTTGATCTGGCGTATGACGTGACGGACGCGGCCTTTAGAAAGGTCTGGCACGACCAGTACGTGACATGGACGGTGCGCGAGCGTCTAGGGGTGCTGCTGGGGGGCTTGGATCGTCAACTGCCCGAGGCCGAGCTGGCCGAGCTCGTCGCGCTGCACGAGGAGATGGAGTTGGAGTTCCGCCCGGACCCGGTCCCCGGTGTGCATGAGGCCCTCGCCGCGCTGAAGGGCAAGTACGAGTTGGCCGTCGTATCCGATGCGATCTTCTCGCCGGGTCGAGCCCTGCGCCAACTGCTAGCCGGTGAGGGGCTTCTTGACCATTTCGACGCCTTCATTTTCTCGGACGAGTTGGGATACGCGAAGCCGGCCCCACAGGTGTTCGAGGCCGCGGCCAAGGGGCTGCGCGTAGCGCCGAGCGAAATCGTCCACGTTGGAGACCGGCCGCACAACGACGTCGTCGGCGCGCACCGCGTGGGCGCGCGGGCCATCCTGCTTACGGTGGTAAAGGAACGAGACGCTACTGACTGCCAGCCAGACGCCGTCTGCGACGACTACGCCACGCTGCCGTCCATCGTGGCGGAATTGGACGAGCGATAGGCTGAGGGGAACCCACGATGTCGAATCCGTCGCGCTTTCTGATCATAGACGGGTATCCCAAGTCAAGCCGGGACCAGTTTGGCGAAGTGGGGATGCGTCTGGCATGGGAACTGTACCGTGACATGGTGCGGAAATACGTGCCTGACGCCGAGTACGACGTATGGTTCGCCAGCGATGCGCCCACCGAAGGTCCTGCTGACGTTCCAAGCTACGACGGAATTCTATGGCCCGGCTGCAACCTCACGGTCTATCACGACAACGATCCGCGGGTGACCAATCAGCTCGACCTCGCCCAGCGCGCGTACGAAGCGGGGATCCCACAGTTTGGCACCTGTTGGGGAATCCAGATTGCGGTGTACGCTGCCGGCGGCGCCGTTGGCCCCAACCCAAAAGGGCGGGAGATGGGTATCGGCCGCAAGATCCGCCTCACCGACGCGGGGCGCGCCCACCCGATGTTCCGGGGCAAACCGCCAGTCTACAGCCACTTCGTCAGCCACGACGACGAGGTAAAGGAGCTGCCCCCCGGTGCGACGTTGCTGGCGGGAAACGACTTCAGCCGCGTTCAAGCCGCTGAGGTCAGACACCGCAATGGCGTTTTCTGGGGTCTTCAGTATCACCCAGAGTACGACCTCCACGAGATGGCAAGGCTCATTGTCGCGCGAGAAGAAAAGCTCGTAAGACAGGGGCTCTTCCTGGGCCATGAGGACCTGGTCCGGTATGTCGATCGCCTCGAAGCCCTCGCCGGAGATCCCGGGCGCAAGGACCTGCGGTGGCAGTTGGGCATTGATGAGGACATTCTGTCCGACGAGATCCGCCAGTGTGAGTTCATCAACTGGCTCGGGGCCCAGGTAAACGCATCGAAATCACGATCGATCTCCAAACAGCCGTAAGGGAGCCGACTCTTGCTGCCGGGGATTCGTATCGCTCGCTTACGGTCGCGTCTGTGATTGACGCATCCCATTTGAAGCGATGGTTCTGCCACCAGCCGTTTCTGTCATGCAGCCGCGGGGAGCGGTAGTGTCGGTCCGCTTGAACCTTGACGGAACAGGTGTCATAATATCATGTTTGGGTGCGCGGATTGTGGGTCGAGCGGGCGTGCGCGGTGCCCCGCTCGGGGTAACGGGCGATTTTCGACGCCGATGGCGTCTAGACGGGTGATGTCATGGTCCGGAACGTCGTGCTGATCGTGGCCAGTGCGTCGATCATCCTGGTGGCCTATGCCGCCTACACGTACCAGGATGGGGGGGTGACCTACGCCAGGACGCGATACGAGGGTCCCCCGCCGGCCGAGGCAATGGCGTCGGTCGATGGGCCCGTTCTGAACGTCAAGCAGACGACGGTTCGCGGCGGGGACAAGCCCTACGTGGTGGTTTACGACGCCGACGGGGAGCCGAAGTACCAGTTCCGCTCGACCAAGTGGGAGCCGATCAGCGAGGTCGAGTTCAACCTGGTGCACCCGGAGATCTGTGTGTTCATGCCGGGCGGCGAGAAGACCCGAATCGAGGCCGACCACGGACGCGTCTACGTCGAGCGGACCAAGGGCAACAACCTGGACCCGAAGCGGGGGCACCTCCGCGGCAACGTGATCATCTTCATCGATCGGACCGACAAGGCCTGGCGACGCGCCCATCCCGAACTGGCCGACCCGGAGCATCATTCGGACCGCGTCATCAAGATCTGGATGGACGAGGTGCGGTTCGACCTCGACCAGTCGTACATCAAGAGCAAGGGCACGCTGCGCGTTCAGAGCCCGGAGGTCGAGATCGAAGGTCAGGGCCTGACGCTTGCCTGGAACGAGCGGGACAACCGCATCGAGGAGCTGGTCATCGAGAAGGGCAAGTTCATGGAGCTCCGTCGAGGCGGGAGTCTGGTCTCGTTCGGCATGCCGGGCCAGGAGCGGGAGGGTCCGGGTCCGAGGTCGAGACCGGCCGCGCCGCCCGAGAAGGCCAAGGCCCGGCAGGAACTCAAGCAGGCGGCGGCCATGGTCGCCATGGGGATGTCCGGTTCGGCGAAATCCCATCCGTCGGCGTTCATCCGACGGGCGGTCGCGCAGGGCGCCGCGGCCAACAAGCCGTTGGCGCTGGAGGAGATCTACCCCCGAAAGAAGCAGAGCCCGTCGCCCGGCCAGCGGACCGGCCGGTTCAGCGACAAGCCCGCCAAGCCTCACAAGAAGATCACCCTGTTCAAGCCCGATGGAAAGAGCCGCATCAGCAAAAAGCGCGATCAGATCGATACCTACCTCGCCGTCTTCGAGGGGGACGTGATCGTCGAGCAGCGTCGGGGGCTCAAGATGCTGGGCCGGCTCAGCGGCGTGGACCGGCTTGAGATGCTCTTCGACGTTGGCGAGAAGCAGCGCAAGACCGTCCGGGGCCGCCCGCAGCCGGACGAGCCGTCGCAAGCGGACAAGAAGACGTCGTCGCCCTCGAGCGCCCCAACGTTGGCGGGCGCTGCCGTCAGTCAACCCGCGTCGGCGCCGACGAGCCAGCCCAAGGACCGGACCCGGCTGCGATTGATGTGGAACGGTCGGCTGGTGATGCGGCCGGTGCCCGAAGCCAAGAAGACGGGCCAGCAGTTCGACGTCAGAGCGACCGGCCGCGAGGTCCACATCATGGACAACGAGGGCGAGGTGGTCTGCAAGCGTCTGATCTTCTCCAACGAGACCGAACAGGCCTGGTTGTATGGCGGCGCCGAGGGGCCGGTGCGGATGTGGTCGGGCAAGACCCGTCGGCTGCAAGGCCAGGAGATCTACCTCGACCGCAAGACCGGCATCGCGGTCGTCAACGGGCCCGGGTCCATGACGGACACGCGCCAGGCCTTGGCCGCTATCGCCGTTCCCGGCACCGAGCCTGAGGCCGACAAGGACGGATCGAAGTCGCTCAAGGACGAACGGATCGAGATCAGTTGGACCCGACAGGTCGAGCTGGACTTCAGCGCCGCGCCGGTCACGCGGCGCGACCCGGCTACTGGCCGGGAGGTGACCAAGCAGCGGGAGTACATCAAGGAGGCGGCCTTCCGCGGCCAGGTCCGCATGAAGCAGGGCGATCAGCACATCTCGGCCGACGAGATCGTCATGACCATGGGTCTGCCGGACGGCGCGAAGGGCTTCGTGGGGCCGATCCTCGCCGTCCGGGCCGCCGACGGCGTGACGCTCAACCATCAGGACAGCGAGATCCGCTCCGAGAGGCTCAGCGTGACGATGGCGGTGGACGAATCCGGTCGGAACGTTCCCAAGTCGGCCACGGCGTACGGCAACGTGCTGGCCAAGCAGGGCGAGCGCCACATCCGGGCCAAGGACCTCCTGTCGGTCGAGATCGGTGAGACGCGGCAGCCGACCCCGACGACACAGACGACGCGCCCCGGGGGGCTGCCCGAGCTCGATCCGGACCGGCTGGCGAAGGTCAAGGTGCTGGCGGCGATGAAAGGGATCCAGCCCGAAGAGATCGACGAGCTGCTCCGCACGAAGGGGCTGGACGTGGCGGCCCTCAAGGCGTTCGCCAGGTCCAAGAAGATCGACCCCGACGTGGTGACCAAGCTGATCGAGCCCGCCAAGGCCCGTCCTCGCCTGGCCATTACCGAGATGCACGCCTTCGGGGACGTGGTGGCGGACGATCCGAAGCAGAAGCTCGGCGTGGAGGCGGAGGAGCTTCACTGCACGTTGCCGGACGGCAAGACGATCGATCGGGCGACCGTGATCGCCAAGCCGAGCGATCAGGCGCGTGCGGAGCTGGGTGACTACGTCGTCCACGGTCATCGGATCGAGATCGACCTGGAGCGGGAGTTCGCCGAGGTCCCCGACAAGGGCTGGTTACGGTTCAGGTCCCGCCAAGGCCTGGACGGTCGGCGACTCGACCGGCCGGTGCCGACGAAGGTCGAGTGGTCCAAGCAGATGCGCCTGGAGGGCAAGCGGAACGTCGGGCTCTTCGTCGGCGACGTGATCGCCTCGAGCGAGGCCAGTCGGCTGGAGTGTGACCGGCTCAAGATCGATTTTGAGGACCTCCCGCCGGCCGAGAGCGACAAGAAGAAGGAAAAGGCCGCCAAGAGCCGGTGGGAGTTCGTCGGACAGTGGCTGTCGAGCAGGTCCAGGTCGGGATCCGAGCCGGACGAGGGGGCCCTGCGCCGGCGGATCAACAAGAAACCGATCGCCGCGCTGGCCGAGGGCAACGTCGTGGTCGTCTCGAGCGTGTTCGACAAGGAACAGGCCAAACGGCTGTTGAGCCGTCTCCGCATCGCCGGTCCCAAGCTTTCCGTCGATCTGCAGCGGGAACAGCTCGACGTGATCGGCTCCGGCTCGCTGCTCATCGAAGACTACCGGCTGCCGTCCTCTGCCAGGCAGCCCGCGATGCGCCGACCGAGCCGGCCGAAAGACCCGCTCCTGGGCGACCTGGGCGGGAGGGGACCCAGTCAGACGGTCTTCACCTGGGCCAACAGCATGACCTACTTCCTGGCGAACAACCTGGCGGTGCTCGATCGGTCGGTCAGTATGGTCCACCTCAGCGGCAGCGCGATGGTGATGGCCAAGGACATGGCCCGCGCCATGAACGTGGACATCAGCAAGCTCCGCATGAAAGGGCGCAAGGCCGCGCTGACGTGCGACAACCTGACGGTCGAGTTCCTGCGGTCCAACCAGTCGTCCAAGGGGAGCACGCCCTTCGATCCGGCCGGCGCGGCCGAGCTGAAGCGACTGATCGCGACGGGCAACATCTACCTGGAGGACGCCGGCCGATCGGTGGTCGGCGAGGAGCTGAACTACCGCCGTGACACGAACCAGATCACCGTGACCAGCTCCCCGGGGAACGAAGCCCGGCTGTTCTTGGAGGACGCCAAGAGCGGAAGGATGTCCTT
This sequence comes from uncultured Planctomycetales bacterium, assembly GCA_964403235.1. Taxonomy (GTDB): domain Bacteria; phylum Planctomycetota; class Phycisphaerae; order UBA1845; family JAFGLZ01; genus JAFGLZ01. The sequence continues at coordinate 5,839 of CAYOGX010000240.1, forward strand.
CTATCTCGGTCCGCTGATTCGCCTGAACCGCAACAGCGGTGATATCCACGCGCCCGGCGCGCGGGTCTTTCACAGTCGCTGATGACTTGGCCATCTCGCGCGAGTCAGACGTGGCCGCCACGAAGCACCTTGCCTCGCGGAACCGGCTTGCCTTGTTCGTTGGCACCTACGTACAGCTCGGTGACCGAAAACCGCACCGGTAAAACTGCGCCGTTTGTTTTCGCGCGGTGCTCGCATAGACGCGTGCGACGGTACGATTTGCCGCGTCGGTCCCTTGCCTTTGGGATCGGGCGAGGAATAATCGAATAGAGGCACCCGGGCGAGCGAAGGAGCGAATCGTATCCCCGTCACGCACGTTCATATCACGCGTGGCGAGGTCGCCGGGTAGGGTCGGGCGGGCCCTCGGATCGGCGAATCTTGCCCGGGCGACAGTCAAAGTCACATCGATCCTGGGACGTCTGTTGACGGCACGATCGAAGCGGCAAACTCGACGTGACGCCATCGGCGCTGCGGGGGTCAAGGCCATGTGGTGTGTGTGACGCCCGGCGGTCCTGGGGCGGCGCAACAGCGGACCGCAGGTTGCAGCAGATCGCGGGTTGGCAAGCAAGGCGGATCAGGTGAATTCAGCCAACGGGTTGGAAGGTACGTCAACGTGAGGGCGTCGGCACGCAAGGACAGATCGCGTTGGGAGGGGTAGGGGCCCTGGATTGCGCGGGCAGGACGTGAACCGTCGTCCTGTCCCGCGCGGTCCGGACCTGATCCGTCGAGCTTCAAACGGGTGATCCGGGCCGGACAGGCGTGGGGCCAAGAGGCCGGACGCCATGATCC
>CAYOGX010000241.1:0-6654 GCA_964403235.1 uncultured Planctomycetales bacterium
GCGACACGACGAGCAACTTCACGAAGCCCATCACGCATCAGCAGAACCAGCGGTTCCGCGAGCACCTGCTGAGTTGGGCGAAGATCAGCAAGAACCTGAGGATCTGGGACTACGCCGTCACCTACGCACGCCCCTACGGGTTGCCGCTGCCGACGGTGCACACGTACCCGATCGACTATCGCTTCTACGCCGAGCACCACGTCGAGGGCGTCTTCACCGAGCACGAGTACCCCATCCTGGCCGACATGCGCGACTTCAAGGTCTGGATGATGATCAAGCTGCTCGAGGACCCCTACCGCGACTACGACGCGCTGGTGCGGCAGTTCACCGACGGGTTCTACGGTCCGGCCGGCAAGCATGTCCGCGAATACGTCGGCAAGCTGGAGGCGGCCTCGCGGGGCAGGTCCAGCTACCTCAGCATGGGCGCGACGCCGGTCCAGTATCGATACCTGGACCTGCCGTTCATCCGCGACGCCATGGCCGTCTTCGACCGGGCCGAGCAGGCCGTCGGCGGCGATCCGGTGCTGCTGCGCCGCGTGCGTCACGCGCGTCTGCCGTTGGACCGGGCCGCGGTGGTGCGGTTCCCGCAACTGGTTCGAGAGTGGGTCCGCGGCGGGAAAGATCCCAAGACGATACCGCTAGATCGCAAGGCGATCGCGGCGCGGGTCCGGGAGACGTGGTCTGCGCAGATCGATCTGCGGATTCCGAAGGCGCAGCGCCCGGCCGAGCGGGCCAAGGCCGACAACGAGCTCAGGTTCGTGCTGGGTCGGCGGGTGCACGTGCCGCTGCCCAAGAAGTTCCGCGACCTGCCGGTCGGAACGGTGTTCGATTTCACGGCCGAGGAGACCCGAAACTGGCAGGGCGTCGTCAAGCGCGTCCCGGAAAGCGACTCGGAGGCGGGCGTGACCAATCGGCTCGAGCTGTCCGACAAGGACATGGCCAAGTACAAGCTGCCGATGCCCTGGGGCCTGTACGATCGGGTCAACAAGCGCAGCGGCGGCAGCGGCGCGATCAAGCCCGCCGACGTGCCCGGACCGGGGTACCACTGGTACAAGATGGGAACGTTCCGGATCGGCCCGTCGACCTACCTTTACTTCTTCTGGAGCTGGATCATCCAGGTCGACGTCGACGGCGTGATCGACCCGGCGGATCCCGACCATAAGTTCGACGTCTGGGCGAGAGTCAAGTTCGAGGGCCCGGGTTTCCCGCACGGCCAGTCCGACAAACACAACGCGATCTGCGTCGAGCGCGTCGTGCTCGTCGCCCGATCCGAGCCGCGACCGTGAGGAAGCGCTTCACGCACCTTCGGCCGACGTGTCGGACTGTTCTAGAAACGCCTGGGCGCGCTGGACGACGATGGGCGGATACCCCTCGCGTTCGAGTATACGGAGGGCGTTGCGCGTGGTGGCCGGTCCGAGGCGGAGGCGGTAGTCAAAGACCGGCCCGGCGTCGGTGAGGTCCTCGCGGAAGTGGTGGTTCTTCGCGCCGCCCCGCTCGGCCAGGTCGGTGAGCTGCTGCTCGTGCGTGGCGACCAGGAAGAAATGGGGTGAATCGATCAGGTGACCGACGACGGCGAGGGCGGCGGCCACGCGCTCCTGTGAATTGGTGCCGCGGAAGAGCTCGTCGATCAGACCCAACAGCCGCGTGGTCTGCCGTGCGGGACCGCCGTCGGGCGCGAGCATCCGGCGGACCTGGCGGACCTCGGCCAGGAAGTAGCTCTCGTGCTTGGCCAGATCGTCGCGGATCCGAAGGTCGGTGATGAGCCGATGCGGATGGAACGTCATCTGTCGGGCGGTGGCGGTTGTGCCGATTTGCGCCAGCAGGACGTTCACGCCGACCATCCGCAGGAAGGTGCTCTTGCCGGCCATGTTCGAGCCGGTGACGATCCACGTCCGCTCGTCCGGGGCCAGGTGGACGTCGTTGAGGACGAGCTCGTCAGGTTCGATCAGGGGATGCGCGCCGCCGACGATGGTGATGACGGGATCGACGGCCGGCGTCGGGGTGCAGGTGACCGGTTGTTCCCAGGCGAAGCAGGCCAGGCTGCTCAGGGCCTCGACGTCCGCCAGCGCCCCGGCCGCGGCGATCAGGGCGTCACGATTGGGCACGACCCGATTCAGCACCGCCCGGGCCACGTGCAGGTCGTAGAAGAAGACCAAGTTGCACAGGACGTGGATGAGGCCGCCGGTCTCGGTCCAGGCCAACCGGCTGCACAGCGCACCGAGCACGTCGGGTGCGGCGACGGCGGCCAGGCGGTCACGCAGTCGGATCAGCTCGTTGTCGTCCGGCAGGTCGTCGGCCGCCTGTTTCGCCGCGAACAGCAGCGCACCGGCCGTGGGCCTCAGGTCTCGCCACGGCTCGATCACCTCCCGGAGCGCCCGTCGGACCTGCATGAACAAGATGCCGTTGAAGGCCACCAGCGCCAACAATGCAAACCCCCATCGGTATTGGCCCACGCCCGCCTGCGTCGACGCGTAGACGGTGAAGGCGACGGAGGGCACGGACCACAGTTGCAGGAATCGCGCCAACCAAGATGACTCGAGCGCCTTGGCCGTGCGGACGGTTCGCACGAACGCGTCGAGACGGTCGTCGTGCCCGCGAAGTCCCGCGACCGCCGCCATGAGGCGCAGGCGCGCCGCCGTCCGATCCGCCAGCCACGCGACACAGGTGTGCCGCGCGGTGATCCGCTCGATCGACAGGCACGGACGCTCGAGCACGTCCCGCAATCGTCGGGCACCCAGCGCGGTCGAGCACCGGTTCAGCAGCCCGAAGATGCCCACGGGCTCGGCGTACAGGTCCAGGTCATCGCGTTCCTGCTCGGTCAGCGCAGCGACCGGACCCGGCTCGAGGATCGCCGGGACAAGGCAGGCCGAATCATCGGCGTCGGCGGGGTGTTGGCCGTCCCGGATGACCGTGAGCCGCCCGCCGCATCGTCGCAGCGATTCGGCCGCCATCGCCACTAGGCGCTCGCCGAACTCGCGCCGAGCCCGCGTCCGCAGGTGCCGCCGAACCGACCACCCGAACAGGACCACAAAGACGCCGGCCGCCCCCAACGCCAGCCGAGGGTCTTCTCGAAACAGATACAGTCCGAGCACCGCGGCGACGAACGTCACGAGCCGCGCCCACGACCAGCGGATCTCGCCGGACCGCCAGGTCTGACACTGCCGCGCCAGGTCCGCCTGATGAGACTCCATCCACGCGCCGGCAGCGCCGTCGTTTGCTACCTCGTGCCGGTTTGAATCGGTCACGTTTTCCTCCGAATAGGTCGCACCGGGCGGATCTTGCCAGGTTCGTACGTCGCTCTTCGTACTTCGTCCTTCGCTCAGCGTCGCTCAGCTCAACCCCATCGCATTCAGATTGCGATAGCTGATGGCGAGTGATTCGAAAGCGCTTCGGCCGTAGCAGTCGTCCTGCTCGATCAGATACCACTCGACCCCGGACTCGGCGGCGGCCTCGAGGATCGCAGGCCAGTTCAGGTTGCCCTCGCCGATCTCGGCGAAGATCGGCTCGCGCTCGGGCGTGATCGCCATGTCCTTCAGGTGAAGCAGGGGCTGGCGACCGGCGCACTTGCGGATCCACGCGGCCGGGTCGCCGCCGCCTCGCTGGATCCAGTGCGTGTCGATCTCGGCCTTGAGGTGCTTGGGGTCCGCCTGGTCGTACAGCATCTCGAGCCAGGTCTTCTCGCCGTAGCGGGCCAACTCGTGGTGATGGTTGTGATAGGAAAAGTCCATCCCCTCGTCGGCCAACCTCTCGGCCACCGGCGGTAGCTCATCCAGGAACCGCTTCAGCCCGTCGACGCTGAAGTACTCGCCCGGCAGCCCGCCGATGGCCGTATGCTCGCAGCCCCACAGCTTGTGCTCCTCGATGACGGCGTCGAGCTCCTCGAGAAACCGGGGCCAGCCCATGTGCGTCGCCGCGACGGTCAGCCCGGCGTCCTGAACCGCCCGGGCCACGTCCTTCGGGTCCATCGGGCCGAACCCCGAGATCTGGATCGCCGTGTAACCGATGTCAGCCACCTTCCTGAGCGTTTCCCGAACGTCCTCGATCGTCCGGGTGTGCTCGCGAACGGTGTACAACTGTGCCCCAAGAACATGCGTCGGCATGGCATTGTCCTCTATACCGCAAAGCCCCCAATCACATCACCAGTCACACGCAGCGATCCACCCACGCCCACACTGGCCGGAACGGCATTGTAAGCACGCGACGAAGTGCACACCAGCGCTGTCAGCCCGTACGCGTGACGAGTGGGTCCGCCATCGGCAATGTTACATCTTCTGGTCGAGGTTCCGGCCGGTCTCGATGTGTGCCAGTTGGGGGACGGCGCGTCTGATCAGATCGACGATGCGGGGCTTGGTGGTGGCGGGGTCGGGGCGGGCGACCTCGGCGGCGAGGGCGGATAGGACTTCCGTTAGCGTCGTGGTGTCGACCATTGGCGATTCGGCGATCACGTCCAACGCGCCGAACGGCGACGCCGCGAGGCGTTCGTCGGGGGCGACGAGCTCCTCAGCCGGCTTCTCGCCGGACGTGTCGGACGGCGTGAAGCAGCAGGGATAGTGGCCTTCGGCGATGTCGCGGGCGGCGGCGCGGCGGGCCTGCTCGTCCGATTCGTACCGTCGCGGCGTATAGCCGCAGGCGTCGAGGACGATCTCGGCGATCTCGTCGAGCCGCTTGAGATCGGCCGCCGGATCGAGCCGCGGCACGACGATCTGTTTGGTCTGGGCCAGGGCGGCGGTCAGGAGACACAGTTGGCCCGCTTCGTCCTCGGTGATGAAGTAGCGGCGGACGTCGCTGGGACCGGCCAGCGGTTGGTGCTTGCGGATGCGATGCAGGAAACCGGCCAACAGGCTGCCGTCGCTGAACGCGACGTTGGCAAACCGCGTACACGCGGCGCGCCGCAGCGGCGGTCCCTCGGGCCCTGACAGCAGCGACCCGGGATGGTCCGCGTGCCAGAACACGACCTGTTCCATGAATCGCTTGGACGCGCCCATCAGGTTCGTCGGGCGGCAGGCCTTGTCCGTCGAAACGGCGAAGACGTCGCACGGGCCCTGCCGCTTGAGCGCGGCCAGGAACCGATCGACCGCCAGCACGTTGGTTTCGATCAGCCGGGACAGGCTGAACACGTCGCGCTCGCCGCGGACGTGCTTCATGGCCGCAAAATGCAGCACCAGATCGAACGGGCCAACCAGCTCGATGAAACGCTCGCCCAAATGCGAACCGAAATCGACGATCGTGGTCCGCAGGGCGTCGCCCACGTCGAGGTCCACCCGGCTGCGGACGTCGCGAACAAGCTCGACCATCGTGTTCTCGTTCACGTCGACGGCCGCCACCAACGCCGGCCGATACGCGATGAGCTGCTTGACGGTGGCAGAGCCGATGCTGCCGGCCGCACCCGTCACCAGAACCCGCTTGCCCTCGATGCGGGCGCGGATGGCGTCCTCGTTGGCGTCGAGGTCGGGTTGGAGCAAGGAGGTCCGTCGCCCGGTGACGCGCGGCAGGATAGCGGCCGGGTCAACGAGCAGGCTCGGGGTCCGATCCGACGGGGTACTCATGGCACGCGTAATCGTAATCGCCTTTTCGCCCGACGTCTAACCAGTGTTCGTGGTCGTAGAGGGTGAAAACGCCGACGGGCTTGCCTGCGTCGACCAACCGCTGCAACAGGTCGGTCGCATCGCAGGGCTCGTCGTGCGTCAGCAAATCGAGCGCGCCCGGGTTCAACACGTAGATCCCTGCGTTGGAGTTCACGGTGTGGACGGGCTTCTCGACAAGGCGCGTCAGTTGGTTGCCCTCCACCTCGATCAGGCCGAACGGCAGCTCCATACTGTACCGGACCGCGCACATGGTGGCCTGATAGTCGTGCCGCTCGTGGAATTCCAGCAGGCTGTTGAAGTTGACTTGCTGCATCAGGTCACCGTTCAGCACCAAGAACGGATGGCTGGGCTTGTCGGCCAGCAGGCTCAGTGCCCCCACGGTGCCCAGCGGCTGGTCCTCTTGAAGGTAATCGATGCGTACGCCGAACCGCTCGCCGTTGCCGAAGTGGTCCTTGATCGTGTCGCGAAGGTAGTTGACGGCCAGGGTGATCCGAAAGACGCCGTACTGGCGGAGCTGGTCGATGAGGTGTTCGAGGATGGGTCGGCCCCGCACTTCCAGCATGGGCTTGGGCACGTCGCGGGTCAGCGGGTAGAGCCGCTTGCCCTCGCCGCCGGCCATGATGACCGCCTGATTCGGCCGCAGGTCCGTTCGGATCAGGTCGGTGATCCAGGCGATCTGGGTCGCCCGGCCCTTCTCGTCGACCAGGGGGATCTGGCGGATGGAATGCCTACCCATGACGGCCAGGAGCTCGTCGCGGGCGGCGGTCTCGGGCATGGACAGGGGACGGCGATTGACGATCTCGGCGATGGGGGACTCGAGCGTAAAGCCGTTCAGGATCGCGCGGCGGATGTCGCCGTCGCTGAGCAGTCCGACGAGCCGGCCGTCCGTGTCCGCAACGATGGCGATCTCGACGCCGCCGGCGTTGATGGCCCGCATCGCCTCGAGGATCGACGCATCGGCCTGCACGCGGATGCGCTCAATCATATCCGCCCGATCGGGCAGGACCTGCCCGATCGGACGAACGTCTGTTGCCGCTGGCATAGCCATTCGTTCATTTTCCCGGCAGAT
>CAYOGX010000242.1:0-6632 GCA_964403235.1 uncultured Planctomycetales bacterium
CTCCGGGCCGGTCGGCATCCTCCGCATCGGGCATCAGGTCGCCCAGTCGGGCCTGACGAACCTGCTGTACTTCCTGGCGTTCATCTCGGCCAACCTCGCGGTGATCAACTTCCTGCCGTTGCCGATTGTTGACGGTGGGCTGATGGTCTTCTTGATCCTCGAGAAGATCCGAGGCCGGCCCGTCTCGATCAAGATGCAGGTCGTCACGCAGCTCATCGGCCTGGCCCTCATCATCGGCATCTTCGTCTTCGTGACCTTCATGGACGTCTCGAAATGGGTCGGTGAGGGGTAGGGTTGTTCTACGTGAGCAGTTGACCGCGAATGATCAGAGCCCAGAGCGCAACCGACGAAGCGTATCCACCCCGCGCTGGCTATTGAAGCTTGGACCACCGGCGCGCGGCATACCCAAGCGAAACCAAGCGGCGAGCATCGGCTCGGGCGTGACGCAGATCGACAAGAGCATTCCCAAGCGAACGCTCGACCGCCCCACTACACCAAACTGCTTCCCCGCATGTCGCCGGGGATGGGTAGGTCGAGCATCCGCAGCACCGTTGGGGCGACGTCGTAGAGCGTGGCGGTGTCGACGCGGCCCTTGGTGGGTAGCGACGGGTGGTGGAGTAGGTACATGCCGTGGCGGGCGTGGTTGGCGTCGTCGGGGCCCGTGTCGTTCTCGAACGTGTAGATGTCCGGGTTGCCGACCGTTCCGACGCTTCGCCAGTTCAGGTTGCCGAACAACACGATCAGGTCCGGCGCGATGTTGTTGACCTTGTCGTAGACCTCCTCGGGCTTGTAGACCTTCGTGCCCATGGGCTGGCCGTTGTGGTCGACCATCGACTCGAGCCGCTCGATCAGCTCGTCGCGAAAGGCCTCGTACCTGCGCTGCTTGATCTGCCCGTTCGGCTCGCGGCCCTTGACGTTGATGAAGCACCGCGCGTAGTAGCCGCCCTCGCCCCAGGCGCGTGTCTTCTTCCAGTTGATCTCGAGATCGGCGAGCCTGGTCGGCTCGGCGGGCATGCCGGTCAGCGTCAGGTAGCCCTCGCGGATGAGCCAGTCGTTGAAGCACACCCCGCCGTGCATGAGCTGGGCGCCGTGGTCGCTGGCCCACATCACGGCCGTGGTGTCCAGGTCCATCGCCGCCAGCAGCTCGCCGATCTGATCGTCGACGAACTTGTGGTAGTCGCGGATGCAGTTCTCAAGCGGGTTGCCCGGCTCGTAACGATGGTGGTTCGGGTCCATGTATTGCCAGAAGCCGTGGTACAGCCGGTCGGGCCCCATCTCGACCATCCAGAAGAAGTCCCACGGCTTGGTCTTCACCAGGTGTTTGGCCAGCTTGAACCGCTCGGCCGTCATGTCGTAGATCTGCTTGACGAGCCACTCCTTGTCCTCGGTGCGGAAGTTGCGGACGTCGAGCTGGTAGTCGGGCGCGACTTCGTCGATCTCGGCCTTGAGCTCCTTCGGCCAGGTATAGTCGCTGTCCTTGCCGGGCGTCATGAAGCTGGTGACCATGATCCCGTTCGGCGGCCGGGTGATGGGGAACGTGCCGGGCACGCCGAGGACGATTACCCGCTTGCCGTGCTGGCTGAGGATGTCCCAGAGTCGCGGTTCCTTGACGGCCACCGACGTGGCGATGCTCAGCTTGTCGTAGCTGTAGTCGGCCCGGTTTCTGAAGCCGTAGATGCCCAGCGTGCCGGGGTCCTTGCTGCTGGCCATGCAGGACCAGGCCGGCACGGTGATGGGCGGCAGCGAGCTTTCCAGATTGCCGTACGTCCCGCCGGCCATCAGCCGCTTCTGGACCGGCAGATCGTCCACGAACCGCTCGAACATCAGGTGCGGGTCTGCGCAATCCAGTCCGATGATGGCGACCTTCTCGATTTTGCTCATGGCTGTGTGACCTCACTGTCGTAGGGGCTAGGGTTCGGGGTTCAGGGTTCAGGGGACGGGGTCGCGGAGTTGGACTGTCTCGGGCACGTCACAATCGTTAACCCCTTGCCCTTCTGCCGCGCTCCCGAACGCCGATACGACTTAAGTACCATCTCCCGACGCCAGGCCCTCGTCCCCAGCCCCCGATCCCTGAACCCCGAACCCTATTATGCATCCCGCTCCGCCAGGTACGTCACGGCTCGGGCGACTACTTGTTCTACGACCTGAGCGAACGGTTGGTTCTTGATGCTGGTGCCGGCCGCACTACGGTGCCCGCCGCCGCCGAACTCCTTGGCCAGCGACAGGATGTCGACGTCCCCCTCGCCGCGGATGTTGATCCGCACCGACCCGGGGATTCCCTCGCTGAACAGGATCGCGATCTGCGCGCCTTCCAACGACCGGGGAACTGCAACCTGGTCGTCGATGTCGGCATGGTTGCAGCCGGTCGAGGCGATGTCTTCGTAGCTCGCGGTGCTCCACGCCACACGTCCGTCTTCACTCACGCGGGTGTTATCGTAGATCAGGCGGCGTAAGTCAAACTCGCTTCGCGTTTGTGACCGGTCCACGCGTTGGCAGACCTCGGCGATGCGGGCGCCGGCCGCGGCTAGCCTCGAGGCCGCCTCCAGCGCTCCGGCGCTCGTGTTGGCCAGCGAGAATCCGTCCGTGTCGCCATGGATGCCCGCATACAACAACGTGGCCACCATCGGCGAGATCGGCCAGTTCAGATGCGTCAGTAGGTCGAGCACCAGTTCACACGTGCTGCTGGCCTCGACGTCGACGAGGTCCCACCGGCCGAATCGCTCGTTGGTAATGTGATGGTCGATGGTCGCGATGGGCCGATCCGCCAGACCCTTGATCCCGCAGGCGATGTTGAGCCGGCTGGCCACGGCCGTGTCGAGAACGACGATCAGGTCGGACGCTGCCACGTCGGGCTTCTCGACCGGGGTGACGCCCGCCCAGTCATACAACCCCAGCAACCTCGGCGGGATCAAGATGCGTTGGATGGCCACGGTGGGCTGCTTGCCCACATCGCGCAGCGCCAACGCCATCGCCGCCAACGAACCGACGCAGTCGACGTCGCCGCGGACGTGCCCGATCAGCAGAGGACGCTGGCTGGCAGCGATCTGTTCGGCTACTTCTTGCAGCGTACTGTCCATCGCCTCGCCCAATCACTTGCGTGCCACGGGTCGCACCGGTCGAGTGGCACGGTCAAAGGACGACCTGTTGGGGTCGGGCCTCGACCGTGATCTCAGGATCCCGCGTATGCTCACGGTCAATCTCAGCCTCGTTCCTCGGCTTCGCTTGAGCGTGCCACCCTGTCGGCCCACTCGTTCGCGTGTATCTCATTCATCGAGGCCGACGTCGTCTATCGGTCCTCGACCGACCGGCCGGTGCCCTCGGTCAACCAACGGTAGGTCTTCTCGATCCGGTCCCAGTTGTGCTCGCGGTCGAGCGACCAGAAGCGCCCGATCACGCCGACCAGCTTGCCCACGCCCAATCGCTCGGCCTCTTGCTCGACGGACCCGACGTAGATGGCGCCGCTCTCGGGCCGCTCGCCCCGCCGGCCCAGCATCGAGTGGAGGTAGACCTCGGGCACGCCCTCGGCCTTGGCCAGCCGCATCAGCGCCTTGAGGTGGTCCACCGAACCGTGCGAGCTGTAGAACGACACGATACCCAGCAGGTGCAGGCGCGTCCCGTCGCGCTTGGCCCCGCGCATGACGTCCAGCCAGGCCGGGTTCGTGTCGAACGATCCGTCCTCGATCGCCTTGTTGATTCGCACGCGGTCGGCGTAGATCTTCCGCCCGGCCGCTATGTGCAGGTGCCCCGTCTCGCTGTTGCCGACCGAGCCGGCGGGCATGCCGACGGCCTCGCCGGCGGCTTCGATCGTCGTCATGGGCCAGTCCGCCGTTAACCGATCCATATTCGGTGTGTCGGCCTTGGCGATCAGGTTCCCTTCGGTCTGCTCGCAATACCCCCACCCATCGGCGATGACCAACAGGACGCGCCGCCGGTCGGCCCCCGTTGGCGGTTGTACGTCGCCGACGATGAGGCTGTTGCCAGTCATAGCCTGTGGCTTGGGAAGGTCCAGGAGCTGCAGCACCGTCGGCGAGACGTCGGTCAGCGCCCCGCCGTCGCGGAGCATCACGTCCTTGCTGGCGTTGACCAGAACGAATGGCACGAGGCTGTCGGTATGACCGGTGTCGATCGCGCCGTCGGGGTAATACCACTTCTCGACCGTGCCGTGGTCGGCCGTGATCAACACGATGTAGTTCTCGTCGACCGCCCTGGCCACCACGCGCCCGATCTGTTCGTCGACGGCCTCGACCGCGCGGAGGATGGCCCCTTCGTTCTCGATGTGCCCGACCACGTCGGTGTTGGCGAAGTTGATGACCACCAGCTCATAGGCGCCGCTCGTCAGCTTCTCGACCGCCAGGTCGCCCACGCCGCGGCAGTTCAGCTCCGGCACGGTCCCGTAGTCCTTGACGGTGGGCGAGGCGGCCACGAACCGCTCCTCGCCCGGCCAGGGCTCGGCTCGCTTGCCGTTTAGGAAGAACGCGACGTGGATGGCCTTTTCCGACTCGCAGATCTTGGCCACCCGCCGCCCGCTGCAAGTGACCACTTCGATCAGTCCGTCACGGACCTCGCCCAACGGCGGGAAGGCCACCTTCGCCGGGAGGGACGGGTCGTATTGGATCATCGTCGACATCCGCAGCCGGATTGGCGGCCGGCGGAAATGCTCGAACGTCTCGTCCACCAGGGCCTGGCTCAGCTCGACCTCGCGCTCCCCGCGGATGTTGTAGAAGATGACGTAGTCACCGTCCTGGAACCGTCCGACGGGCTGACCGGCTGCGTCCACCAACGTGAACGGCTCCATCTGCTCGTCGTCCTCGCCGGCCCGATAGGCCGAACGAACCGCCTCGGACATCGGGTACGTCGACGCAGATTCGCTCATGGTGGCCTCACTTCACGGACGACGACGCGAGCCCTGCGCCCGACGGCGCGTCGGGGATCGAATCGGCGCAGCAGATCTCGACCAATGGCGTTCTTGCCAGGTTTATGGGAATGATCCGTGCTGGCGGGTAGGACGCTTTCGGCCGTTGGTCTTGCCGATTACCGTCACGGTGCCGCCTCCACGTAGCTCGCGCTCGTCGGCGGTGATGACCAACACCTCGATCCGGTGCGCGCCCGGCTCGACGAGGGGCACGCCGCCCGTCTGGTTGTTGCAGATCGGCACGCCGTTGTCCGTCCACAGGAAATCCGCTCCGCGCGCCACGCTCGCAGGCAGCAGGCACTTGAATGTCACCAGGCACGGGCTCTGACCGATCGTGGTGCTCAGGCGGACGTCGACGCGGTTGGCGCTCTTGCGAGGTCGGACCGGCGTGTTCGTGACGGTCTGGGCTCTGGGCGGGGGGCTCGGCGCCGCGGATGGACGGACCCTCGTGGTCCGAACTGGCCCGCGGTTCGACCAGGTCCGGCCCGGCGTCCTCACCGGCGGGGTGGGTTCGGGCCTTGCGACGGACCCGGTGGCCCTCGGCCGGACCGGCGTCGCCACCGAAACGCCCGGCGCCGGCTCGACCTTCGGCGGCATCGGGTCCGGATTCGGCGGCTTGGCACTGGCCACGAGCGACTCGTCCGAACGTTGCCTTGACGGGACCGCCGGCGACCTCTGAACGCTGTTCCGCCTCTGGGGCCTCGGCAGCACCCGCTCGGGCGTCACTGTCTGGTCGGCCGGGTTGGGGACGGGCCTGTAGGGGGCCTTGGCGGCGGCATTTGCCCCCCCACTGCTGCGGTTCGGCTTGTTCACCCAAGCGTCCCGTCGGCTATCTGTGGGCGGGGACTGGGCCGGTCGCCGCGCGTCAGCCGTCGGCCTGTACGTTTCAACCGGGCGCGCCGGCTGGGCCTTGCGTGGGGCCGGGCTCTTGGGCGGGCCCGGGCTGACGGACGGCCTGTACTGTGGTCTGTCGCGCGTCTCGTTCGCGGTCGCCTGTTGCGCGGAGGTGCGTTTGGGCCTCTCGCGCGTCCTGGCCTGCGCCAGTGCCTTCGAGCGGGACGGTGGCGTCGTCCCCCCCTGGCCGGTCGTGGACGCGAGCGGGCCGCTGCCCGATGCGCCGTTGGCCAACACGGCCCCCGCCAATTCCTCCGGCTGTCCCGTCACCGAGCCGACCCGGCGAGCAGACGGCTGAAGCGCGTATTGGACGGCCCGGTCCAGCCTCCCGTGCGACTCGACCCGGCGGGCGAACTTCGCAGGCGTTTTGGGTCGGACCCCGCACTGGATCGCAAACAGGGCGGCTGCGCTCTGGGGCGTCCGCTCGTGACCCATGCCTCCGAAGATGCCCCAACTCAAGTCCCTGAACCCATGACGCCGATACCACGACACGGCCTCTTTCGACTCGATCTGGCAGATGGCGAAGTCGTTCTGCGTCCAGAAGATGCCGATCGGCTTGTGGCGGTAGGACTTGATCCGACGGGTGTCGAGGATGTCCGCCGAGAAGTTCGACTGTCGCACCGCCAGGCAACTGAAAACGTTCGGGTATCGGTTCATCATGTAGTGGGCCAGATACCCGCCCGACGACCAACTGGTCGACAACACCCGTCCCCTGTCCACCGGGAGGTGCCTGGGGTCGGTCACCTCGCGGATGATCGCCCGCGACGCCTGCTCGTCTCCCCGCACGTAGCTGTGGTGGGTGTGCTTGAGCGGAAACTCCATGAAC
>CAYOGX010000243.1:0-6631 GCA_964403235.1 uncultured Planctomycetales bacterium
TTCGCGAGGCCATCGTCGCCGCCATCGGCGAGTCGCTCGTCATTCAGCCCGCCGTGACGCTGAACGTGCTCGAGGATCCGAACGCCCGCGAGGACGATCCTGCCCGGTCGGGGATGTTCCCGATCGAAAAGCCGACGCTCGGCGCGGTGCTTCGTGACGCCAAGGTGGTCGGTGCGGCGGCGGCGACGGACGTCAGCGCGTTCAACGGGGGCGTGGCGTTCGTCCTGACGGACATGAGCCCGCCCCTCACCGCCGGTGCAATCAGCGAGCGCCTCCAGCAGATGCGGTTGCAGCCGGATTTCGAGGACAACGCGTGGCGCGAATTCCGGGTGATCCCGTTGGCGCAGACCCGCGCGGGCGATCGCGCGTCGCCCTGCACAGCCGCGGCCGTCCTCGTCGCCGACGAGCACTACCGCTACGACGAGAGCCTCAAGAACTGGCGAGAGAACCTGGCCGAACCCGAAGTCGAGCTGGCCATGGCCGCCCTGAAAACGGGCAAATCGCTCCAGAAGGTCACGCGCTTCAGTCCGTCGGTGGCCCAACAAAGCAAGACGCGGGCCTTGGCGGCCATGGTGCTGGCGCTCGCCGTCATCGTCGGATATATCTGGCTGCGGTTCGGGTCGATGACCTTCGGGCTGTGTGCGATCGCCGCGCTGATCCACGACGTGTCGATCGTCGTGGGGCTGGTGGCGTTGAGTCACTTCGTCCATGCCAGCGTCATCGGCAAGGCCCTGGCGATCACCGATTTTCGGATCGACCTGTCCATGATCGCCGCCTTCCTGACGATCATCGGGTATTCGCTGAACGACACGATCGTGGTCTTCGACCGCATCCGCGAGAACCGAGGCAAGCTCGCGACCGTCGACGCCAGGATGGTCAGCGACAGCATCAACCAGACGCTGAGCCGAACGCTGCTGACCAGCTTGACCACGTTGTTCGTGGTGCTGATGATGTATGTCTTCGGCGGGCCCGGCATCCACGGGTTCAACTACGCGTTGATCGTCGGGATCGTGGTCGGGACCTATTCGTCGATGGGCATCGCCGGCGCGCTGCTGGTCACGCCGAGCGCCCTGCGGATCTTCTACTACGTGTGGGGCGGGATCCTGATGTCCGCGACGATGCTCGCGCTGGCCAGCGCGTGGGAGGGCCCGGCCGTCGTCCTGGGTGCCGCTGTCCTGGTCAGCGTGCTGATTGTGGGGGAGCTGACGGCGTGGCGAAACGCCACCCCGCCGAGCGACGTGTGGTTGGCGTCGTTCGGGTGGGTAGCCGTCGTGGTTGTCGCGTGGGTCATCACGGCGATGATCGGCACGTTGGTGCCCTCGACGGCCGGCACGATGGTCTGGATCCGCGGCCTGACCGCGCTCGGCGCGGGTCTGACGGGGGCCGCGATGGTCCTCCGCGTCATCGGTCAGTTCAGGCCAACCGTGGGTCGCGCGACGGCATGATTGGGGTGCCTGCGTCCCAAGCGGAAGATCGCAAGATTCGTCTTGAATTGGGCCTGGCCACCGGATATGCTCCACGAGGCACGCGGGCGTTGCGCCCGAGCCGCCGTTGCTGATCGACGACTGGAGGCGCCTGGCCGATGGACGTCGTACTGATCTACTTCAAAGAGGACGGCGAGAAAAAGGGTTTCCCGCTCAAGGATGGCAAGACCATCGTTGGTCGGCAGGAGGATTGCGGCTATCGGATCCCCCTCGACGAGGTCAGCCGGCATCACTGCGAGTTCGAGGTCGGCAACGACGGCGTGACCCTTCGCGACCTGAAAAGCAGCAACGGAACCTACGTCAACAACAAGCGGGTCGCGGAAGCGCAGATCAAGCCCGGCGACCACGTGGTGGTCGGCAAGGTAGT
Source organism: uncultured Planctomycetales bacterium (assembly GCA_964403235.1). Taxonomy (GTDB): domain Bacteria; phylum Planctomycetota; class Phycisphaerae; order UBA1845; family JAFGLZ01; genus JAFGLZ01. Next base: position 1,852 of record CAYOGX010000243.1, read on the forward strand.
GTTCACGGTGCAGATCGACGGCAACCCGCCCGATCCCAAACCGGTCAAGACCCGGATGGAGGCCCGCAAGGGCGAGCCGACCGAAGACGACATCGCCAGGGATCTCATGGACGGCGATGACGACGATGACACCCGCAAGATCGGTCCGATCGGTGATGAAGGCGACGCGTTCGACATGGACGACAGCGACTTCGCCCCACCCGACGAGGCCGCCGGTGACGACGACTCGCTGGGCCAGGCCCTGGAGGCCTTGGCAACCGGCGACGAAGACGCCGACGACCCCTTCGCCGACCTCGACGAAGACAAGGACTGAGCAAGACGGGATCAGGTTCACTTCACGTCGTGCGTCACGTGGGCCTCATCCCCTTTTCTATAGTAGCGACCGGCCTGTCATCGCGTCCGGGGGAGAGATCCCCATGGCGACCAGCGTCGTGGGGGCGACGTCTTCGACGCGGACCTCCGTGCGGTTGATCTTGAAGTTGGCCAGAAAGATCGCGGGGACCAGCGACGGGTCGACCAGATGGTCGCCGCACCACTGCTTGGTGTTGTCGGCAAAGATGTCGCCCGCCGGCGCCCCGCCGATGGCCATCTGCCACGAGGCGCGGTACCCCTCGGCGAAGCCGAGGATCAGATCGGGGCCGCGCTCCGCCTGCGGACCCCGGTAGATCTCGGCGGCGCGGTAGACGGCCTGGATCGGACGCTGGCCGGTCGCCGGATCGGTCAGTTGCTCGAGCTTCCCGGCCAGCTCGGTCACCAGCGCGTCGTATTCCTCAGGCCTGGCGATGATGCCGTTCTTCTCGCGGTCCTTCACGTTGACATACACGCTGGCAAACCCCAGGCTGAACGCTCGCGTCTTGACCCAATCCACGTCGCGGAACAGCGTGTCCGATCCCTCCTTGCCCCCCTTCAGGACCATGTAGCCGTTCTGCACCAGCCATGTGTTGACCTGGACCGACCGCCGGAACGATCCGAACCCGTGGTCGCTCATGACCATCAACCCGTCGTCGGGCCCGAGCGCGGCGACCGCCTTGCCGAGCAGGCGATCCATGTCGCGGTACATGTCCGGCAGCACGTGGGCGTACTGCTCGGCGAACGCCGCTTCATAGGCCGGGTGGTCCGGGTCGCGCGTGACCCAGAACAGGTGTTGGATCCGATCGGAATGGTCGAACACGAACGCGAGGACGCCGTCATCGAGGCGGGCCAGCTCGTGGTCGAACATCCGCTCGCGTTCGGCCGATACCTCGGCGCACTGGGCCAGAAACGCGTCGACGCCGATCCGCCCGTCGGTCACGGCGTGCGTATCCTCGGGCATGCCCTGCGTGTAGAACGGGCCGTGCTGCTTGGCCATCTCCGACGCGAACGCGTCCGGGTGCGTGATCGGAAAAGCCGGATTGGCCGGATCCACCTGCACCGGCGTCGCGAACAGCCGCAACGCGGGCTCGACCGTGTCGAGGTAGAACTTCACCAACCCGGTCTGCTTGCGCAGGAATCCCAGCTTGAACGTCACCGGCGCCCAGTCGGACCACTGTCGCGGCGGCAGGTCGATCGGCGCGCCCTTGCCCAGCGTGATGCGGACACCATCGCCCTGCCGGACGATCGCCAGCGAGAGCTTCGCACTGCCGCCCTTGACGGGCGGGCCGAGCAGCTCGGTGGTGACCCGATCCCCTTGCCATTGGACGGGCGTGACCTTCTCGGCCGCCTCGTCGTCCGGATCGGGCGCGGTGGTGAAGAAGCTGTATCGGCCCATCCGTCCGGCCAGGTCGGGCACACCGAGCCCACAGACCATGTGCCCGGTGACCTCCTCGGGCGGGAACGCACCGGGCCAGCGAACGACACTCGTCGGCACACCCGCGCGAGAACAGCAGGACCAGAACGCCTCGCCACGGCGGACCGGCAGGTACATCTTCTCGCGCGCGCCGGTGACGTTCTTGGGATTCGGCTGCATGAGGCTGAGATCGGGCAGGTACGTTCCCGGCCGGCGGATGATGAAGTCGAAGATGCCGTGCTGCCCAGCGTCCGCGCCGGTGGCGATGGTCGCCCAGGCCACGGGGCTTTCGGACGGATTGCTCGTGGCCATCCGGCCGTAGCCGCCCCGTTCGGCCAGGGCCTTGAAGTTCGGCAACTGTCCGGCCGCCATCATCTCGTCGAGCACGTTCGGGTCCAGCCCGTCCATGCCCAGCAGCAACAGTCGCTTGAATCGCCGGCCGCCGTCTACGTTCGCCATGGCTGGTTACCTCACATCTGCGGTTGTGTGTGCTTGTGGCCCTGCGACACGACCCGACCAGGCGGGTCACAAGGTCCGTTGCCGTTGCACCCGCTGCTCCTGCCCATGTTACGGAGCAGACTGCGACGTCTCAACCGTGTAGCTGGAACTGGGTGTCGGCACGGGCAAGCGCCGGTCCTTTCGGGTCGGAACCTGCCCATGTCGCCCCAGCACGACCGACAGATGCCGGCGCGCAGCGAAACGGGGAAGGCCCCTGATCTGGGCCTTCCCCGTGTCCATGTCGGAACGACGATTCGCACAGACGTCGGACCGGCGGTTTAAAAGCTCGGCTCGGCGGGTTTTTCCCCGCCGCCCGCGCCGCCGCCGAATCCGCCCATCATGGCTTGCAGGACGAGGTTCTTGATCTCCACGACCAGCTCGATGGGCACGACCAGATCGAACCGCCCGTAGTTCTTCTCCGCCGCCAGCGACATGCCCAGCGGGGCGTTGATCTGCCCCATCAGCGGCACGTCCGTTGATCCGCTGATGCCCCGGATGGCCTTGAGGAGCTGATCCACCGCCACGTACAGCTCGAACATCCGCTTCTTCGGCAGCTTCTTGCGGACTTTCATGACGCCCGCGTCTTCAGCTAGCGGACCCTTGCCGGCGGCGGCGACCTTCATGACCTCCTCCAGCCGCTTGGCCCCGCCACCCAGCGTCAGGACGAAGTGTTTGTCGCCCGCCGGGGCCAACCGGAACAGCAGGCCCTCCTTGCCCACCACCTTCTGGACGACCGCCATGCCGCTCTGCATGTCCGGGTCGTCGCCCGCGATCTGCGCCATATCCAGGACGATGTGATCGACCGACACGCCGCCGATCTTCTCGGCGCCGGCCTTGATCGTCAGGGCCGACAGAACCTTGGCGATCTCCTCGCCCTTGAACAGCGACTTGTAGCCTTCAATCACCTTGCGCAACAACTCGGTGGCGCCCTTGACGTCCGTCGACTCCCAGACGATCGACATGCCCAACATGCCGTCGCCGCCTTCCGGCAGCGTGCTGACCGACATGCCAACGTCGCCCGTCATGCCCTCGAGTTGCTTGCCCAGTTCGTAGAGCTCCTCCAGCTTGGCCTTGTCGATCACGTTGCTGACTTCAGGCCGAGACATGAACAGGCCCATCAGGCCCTTCTCCAGCGAGCTCTCTGCGGACTTGGATCCCTTGACCCCCATGGCCAGGATGTAAGCGTCCTTCGGCAGCCCGGTCAGCAGCGCCGTCGGTTTGGCATCGGCCGCCGCGATCTTCTTGGTGATCGTGCCGTCCAGGAACGTCAGGAAGAAACTGAGCTGTATGCCCGCGTCGTCCAAGCCCAGGGCGATCTCCAACGTGTTGAGCTCGTCGAGCAGGTTGACGATCTCTTCGGCGGTCTTCTGGATCTCCTCGGCCGCGTCCGGGTCGCCGTCCATCGAGCCCATCATCAGCATGCCCACGACCGATCCGGCGAAAGGTTTGGCCATCTCGATCGCCGGACGCAGGTTCACCATGGCGAACAGGTCGCCCTTGTTGTATCGAGCGACCTGATCGGGTTTGAGCAGCGTGCTGATGCCCTTCTTGGCGTCGGCGACGTACTTGACGGCCGTCTTGTCCGCGCCGACGACGAGGAACCCTCCCTTGGGAACGGTGTACAGCGCCTGGCCCATCAGATCGATCTTGGTAAGCCCCTCGTCGGCCTTTTCCGGCTCGAAGGCCTCGAGCAGCAGCTCCGCCTTCGTGGTGGGCACGAGCAGGACCAGGCAGTCCGGCGGGATGCCGTAAGCGGTTGGATCGAGCACGACCACGCCCAGCCCGGCGTCTTCGCGCAGACCGTCCGCGATGCCCAATGTCCCCATCGCCAGCGTCAGGGGCGAATCGATCGGGAAGGTCAGCTTCTCGGACAGGTCACCGAGCTTTTTGTCGAAGGTCTTGAGGTTGGGGATGGCCACAAACCCCCATGCCTCGGCCGGCACTGCGTCGAGGAAATTCTGCGGACCGGCAGCCCGGGTCGTTGTTGCCTTCGTGGTGGCCGCGGGCTTGGCCGCCTCCCCCATCGCCACCCCCGGCACCAACGTCAGGGCGACCCCCAACGCCACCGCACACACCACCCATCGCTTCATGTCACCCATTGTACGCTCTCCTTGTTTAGTCCATAGGAATCGACAAGTGTCGTCCTCTATAGCAGACCGCCACCTCAAGCGTCAAGGGCAGTGGTCGGGCCCGACAACTTCTGACATCCCACGACAACCCCCACCCTACCCCCGCGTCGCGTGGGATGCCCAAGCGGCGTAGCTGTCCCGGTGGTTGCCCGGTGTCACCCCATCGTGGCACGAGGCTCGGGCGCGCAATAAAGCGGGCCTGCGATCCCTTCCGGATCGCAGGCCCTTTACTCTCATGCCCCTAAAGGGGTCCTCGAATTCAACTGGATGAAACGGACCGGTTCGACCTACAGCAGGGTCAACACCTGACCGGCCTGCTGATTGGCCAAACCGAGCAACTGCATGCCGGTGGACAGCAGCACGTTCTGCCGGTTCAGCTCTGCCGTTT
>CAYOGX010000244.1:0-6597 GCA_964403235.1 uncultured Planctomycetales bacterium
TCCTCAGCATGGTCGACGAGGCCACGCGCGGCGAGCTGGTCGAGGACATGACCGAGCAGGCGCTGACGGGCGCCGTCGCGACCATGCCGCCCGACGACGCGGCCGACCTACTGGCCGAGCTGCCGGACGAGCAGTCCGAGGAGGTCCTCGAACGTCTGCCTGACGAGCAGGCCGCCGACGTCGCCACGCTGCTACAGTACGAGGAGGACACCGCGGGCGGGCTGATGACGCCCGAGTTCATCTCCGTGGCCGAGGACGCGACCGTGTCACACGTGGTCGCCGAGCTCCGCAAGATGGAGTTGGACGCCGAAGAGCCCTTCTTCATCTACGTCGTCGACGAATCGCAGCGGCTTCGCGGGCTGGTGCCCCTCCGCAAGCTGATCGCTGTCCCGCCTGATACGCGGGTCTCGGCCATCATGACCGCCGAGCTGGTCAGCGTTTCGGTGGATGACGATCAGGAGGAGGTGGCCAATGTCATTCGGCGTCATGATCTCCCGGCCGTGCCCGTGCTCAGTTCGGCCGGCCGCCTCGTCGGGCGGATTACTCACGACGATGTCGCTGACGTTATCGTGGAAGAGGCCGACGAAGATATGCTCAGAATGGCCGGCACGGACGCGGCGGAACTGGAGCGGGCTTCATCCCTGCGGGCCGCTCGCGTCCGGATGACGTGGCTCCTGCCATGCCTGGTCGGGACGATGCTCACTGGTTTGGTCATGGCGGCCTTCAAGGCCCAGATCGACGTGCACGAATTCATGCTGCTCGTCTTGTTTGTGCCGATGATCGCCGCGATGGGGGGCAACAGCGGCGTGCAGGCGTCCACAATCATCATCCGAGGACTGGCCACGCAGGAGCTGGCCGGTCAGAGCGTGGCACTGGCCCTGCGTCGCGAGGCCGGCATTGCCGCGGCGGTCGGCGTCGGCTGCGGGATCGTGGCGGGTGTCGTGTCCTTCGCCGTCGTGTGGGGCCTGGAGGCCCTGGGCCAGGCCCAATCGGATCTCAGTCCGATGGCCGTCGGCGTGGCCGTTTCCGCCGCTATGCTGTTGGCCATTCACGTCGCCGTCGCGCTGGGGACCTTTCTGCCGTTCGTGTTCCGGAGGATCGGCATCGATCCAGCCATCGCCTCAGGCCCGCTGATCACCACGAGCAACGACATCATCAGCGTCGCCATCTACCTGACCATCGGTATGGTTACCGTGAGCATGTTCGGGCATTGAGATAGGGGTTGGGGTTTAGGGCATAGGGTATAGGGTTCGGGGTTCAGGGTTAAGGTTGGCGGTCGGCAGGTCGATGTGGCATGCAGGAGGTGTGCTAAACCGGATGCATGACATTGACCTCCTACCGATGGCCTTCAGTGTGAAATCCCAGACGCCCAGCCCTGACCCGTATACCCTAAGCCCTATGCCCTAGACCCTGACCCTAGACCCTAGACCCTAGACCCTAGCAGAATCGGCGTATGCTTGCGCATCCAGGCCCGCAGCGCGTCGACGTCGTCCTGCGTGGCGTGGACGTAGGGCGGCTGGCATCGTAGGCCGCAACGCAGGAAACCCAGCACCGTCCCGAAGACGCGGTCGATCGCGGAGTCGACCATGCCCCGATCGCGCAGTGGCTGGATGCCCTCGCTGTAGAACCGGCGCAGGGCCGCCTGCATCGGGGCGATCTGGTCCCACCGGCCCTCCGTGCAGAGCCGGTAGTATTCCAGCATGAAGGGGGGGTAGAGGTAGGCCTGGCTGCTGTAGTTGCCGCGGGCGCCGAGCTTCATCCCGTCGGGCAGGAGGTGCTCGCCCACGAAGAAGCGGACTCCCGGCAAGGCCTGGATCAGGCGGGCCAGCGCGTCCAGGTCGTCGCCGCCGTATTTGCACCCGATCAGCGTGGGCGCGACCTCCTTGAGACGGCAGAACAGCTCGACCGAAACGCGGCGCTTGGCCCGTTCGGTGTCGTAGAGGATCAGCGGCAGATCGCCGGCGGCGGCGGCCACGTCGCGGAAGAAGGCGATCGCCTCCTCGTCGTTCAACCGCAGCCAGAACGGCAGTGCGAGCTGGATGCCGTCGGCGCCCGCCTCGGCGGCGATCTCGATGCGTCGGCGGACCAGTCGCGTGCTCAACGCGGTGCAGCCTGCCTGCGTCGGCGTGTCGGTCGGACGGGCCGCATCCACCGTCAGCCGGACCAGCCGGCGGAACGTCTCCTCGTCCTGCGCATAGAACTCGCCCGTCGTCCCGCCCGTGTAGACGCCGTGTACCCCCGCCTGACAACACGCCTGGACGTCAGCCGCCGACGCCTCCTCGTCGAGTTCCATCGACGCGTCCCAAGCCACCGGCAGTCCCGCCCAGATGCCGTGGAGTCGATCGTAATCCAGATGGCCCATGCCCAGATCTCCCAGTGCGCTACCGGCCGGCGCGATGCCACTGTGGTGCGAGTGCCGGCCCGAGCGCGACGTTTTTGGTGAACCGACGTCCCGTCGTTGTGCGATGTTATAGTATGTGCCGCGCCGTTATGATAGGCGTTACTCGGCCCCGAGGGCCGGGACGGTTCTGACGCGAAACCCGGTTGATCAGTTGATGGGCTCGGCGAGCAGTGCTAACAAGAAGTACTTCGGTAGCGGCCGATTGCCGGCCTGGCGCACACGGCGCAGGGCCGACGACGTCGTCGGGCCGATCAACGCGCTCGAGTCGGCGCTGACGGATCTGACCGACGCGCGTCTGCGTGAACGGGCCGACACGCTTCGCGCCCAGGTCGGCAAGGGTCTCCCCCTCGCCGACGCGGTGCCCGAGGCCTTCGCGTTGGTCCGCGAATCCGCCCGCCGGCACGTCGACATGCGGCACTTCGACGTCCAGTTGATGGGCGGGCTGGTCCTAACGCATGGCGGCATCGCCGAGATGGCCACCGGCGAGGGCAAGACGGTGGTGGCCGTCCTCTATGCATTCCTGGCCGGCCTGGCCGGTCGCGGCGTGCACAGCGTGACCACCAACGACTACCTGGCCAAGCGCGACCGCGACTGGATGGCACCCGTCTACGAGCACCTCGGCATGACCGTGGGCGTGGTCCTCGGGGAGATAGCGCCCGTCCTGCGTCGGCAGGCCTACGCCTGCGACGTCACCTACGGCACGAACAAGGAGTTCGGGTTCGACTACCTGCGTGACCAGCTGGCCCGGCTGTCGCAACACTCGCGGCTGGGCATGCAGGTCCGTGACTCGCTGCTGGGCCTGGATGAACCTGCGGACCAAGGGATCGTCCAGCGCGGCCACGCCTTCGCCATCGTCGACGAGGTGGACAGCGTCTTGATCGACGAGGCGCGTGTGCCGCTGATCATCGCTAGCACGCCCGACGAGTCGGGCGACGCCGACGTCTACCAACGCGCCGACGAGGTGGCCGGGCAACTGGAGCGCGACCGCGATTTCACGTTCGAGCCCGGAAGACGCAACGCCGAGCTGACGGATCGCGGCCGGGGGCGGATCTACGAGCTGCTGCCGCCGGACGCGCGGGCGTCGGCGAGCGAGCGGCCCTGGTCCGAGTGCGTCGAGCAGGCGCTGCGGGCGCGGTATTTCTGGAAGCGCGACCGCGACTACATCATCGTCGACGGCGAGCTGGTCATCGTCGACGAGTTCACCGGCCGGCAGCAGCCCGATCGGACGTGGAGCCACGGCCTGCACCAGGCCATCGAGGCACGCGAAGGGGTCGAGATCCGCGCCGAGCACCAGACCCTCGCCCAGATCACGTTTCAACGCTATTTCCGCATGTATGACCACCTGTGCGGCATGACGGGCACGGCGGTGACGAGCGCGCGGGAGTTCTGGGCGATCTACGGCCTGCCGGTCGTTCCGATCCCGACGAACCGACCGCTGCGACGCACGTACCTGCCAGACCAGGTGTTCGCGACGGCCCAGAACAAGTTCGACGCGATCGAGGCGGTCATCGTCGAGACGCACCGGCTGGGTAGACCCGTTTTGGTCGGCACGCGCAACGTGGCTGTCAGCGAGTTGATCTCGCAACGGCTGACCAAGCTCGGCCTGGACCACGACGTGCTCAACGCCAAGGAGCACGAGCGCGAGGCCCAGATCGTCGCCGGCGCCGGCCAGGCCGGCCGAATCACCATCGCCACGAACATGGCCGGCCGCGGCACCGATATCGTCCTGGGCCAGGGCGTGGCGGATTCAGGCGGGCTGCACGTCGTCGGCACCGAACGCCACGACGCCCGCCGGATTGACCGGCAGCTCATCGGCCGCGCCGGCCGACAGGGCGACCCTGGCAGCAGTCAGTTCTTCCTCTCCCTCGAAGACGAGCTCGTCAAGCTCCACGGCCCCCGCTGGGCCCGCCGCGCCGCCGGCGCGGGCCCGTCCAAGCCGTTGAGCGGCCAGCAATGGTCACGCATGTTCGACCGGACCCAGCGCCGCCTCGAACGCCTCCATCTGACCATCCGGCGAGACCTGATGACCCACGACGACTGGATGGAAAAAGCGCTCCGCCGCCTCTCCGGCCAACACGTCGAATAGGGCGCATCGCTCTGCTTGCCTTGCCAGGCTCGATTTCAATCGAGCATCGTTGCCGATAGAATCGCTCATCGGTGTTGCCGTTCGCATGGCATGAGGACGGAGGTCTCCGTTGCCCTGTTTCGCAATCCTTGCCGTGGTCCTCTGGGCGGTGGCCGGGCCGATGTGCCTGGCCTGTGCACTTGGCTACCCCGGCTCGAGTCCTGGCGCCGCCCGCGCAACGCTCGATGGCGAGCGTCTGGTCCTGGAAAACGCTGCTCTGGCGCTGACGTGGAAACTGACCGACGACCGGTTCGAATTGCAGCAGGTGACGGACCGCGCGTCCGCCACTGTGAATCGCACCGGTGCAGCGGAGCCCTTTGTCCTCACGCTTGCGGATGGGCGAGCGCTCGCGGCCTCCCGTCTCCGGCGGGCCGGAAAGGTCGCACTGGTCAGGCTTGAACCCGAGCCCGAGTCGGTACAGCGCGCCCTTCGATTCGCCGGCTGGAAGGCGGTGGTGCCGCTGGTATCCGACGACGGTAACGTCCAAGTCGAGTGGCGGGCGGTCCTACGCGACGGGTCGAACTACGTCCGTCAGGAGCTCACGGTGACGGGCGCCAAGGGTGTCGTCCCCATCAAGCAAGCGATGCTTCTCCACCTTCGTGTTCCCAGCGCCCGCGTGGTCGGGGCCGTGGATGGTTCGCCCGTCGTTGCCGATACGATGTTCTTCGCCTGCGAGAGCCCGCTGGCGGACAACCGGGTTGACGACGGTTGCATCCGGTGCGCCGTGCCGGTGTATGTGCCGCCGAGGTCCGGCCGACCATGGACGGGCACGTCGGTCATCGGCGTTGTGCCCGCTGGGCAGCTCAGGCGAGCCTTTCTGTACTATCTCGAGCGCGAGCGCCCGCGCCCGTATGGCCCGTTCCTCCACTACAACTCCTGGTACGACATCGCCTGGAAGGATCGAAAGATGAACGAGGCGCAGTGCCTCGGGCGCATCGAGGCCTTCGGCCGACGTCTGTTCGAAGAACGAGGCACAGCCCTTGACGCGTTTGTGTTTGATGATGGCTGGGACGATAACAAGACGTTATGGCGATTCCACGAAGGGTTTCCTCGCGGCTTCGCGCCGTTCGTGTCGGCCGCCAGGAAGCGCGGCTCGGCGCTAGGCGTCTGGCTTTCGCCGTGGGGTGGCTACGGACCCGCCAGGGCGGAGCGACTGAAGTACGGCGCAACACAGGGCTTCGAGACGAATCAGCGCGGGTTCTCGCTCGCCGGGCCGACGTACTACGAGCGGTTCCGCTCCGTCTGCATCGATATGATGCGAGAGCACGGGATCAGGTACTTCAAGTTTGACGGCGTCGGCAAGGGCAGTGCCCCCACCGGCGCGGGGGCCGAGTTCGGTCCCGACATCGAGGCCCTGTTCCGGCTTCTCGGCGAGCTGCGCCGATCTCGTCCGGACGTCTTTCTCAACGTGACGGCCGGGACGTGGCCCTCACCGTACTGGCTGTGGCACAGCGACGCCGTCTGGCGGGGCGGCAGAGACGCAGGGCACACGGGCGCGGGTTCGATGCGACAGCGATGGCTGACGTACCGCGATGGGATGGCCTATCAGCGCGCTGTCCGCGGCGCGCCGCTCTTCCCGCTCAATTCGCTGAAGTCCCAAGGCCTGTGCCTCGGGCAGCTGGGCGGTCACTACGCCAAACTGGGGACCGATCCGAAGGACGTCATCGACGAGATCCGCATGATGTTCGTCGCCGGGACCCAACAGCAGGACCTCTTCGTGACGCCGAAGCTGATGACGCCCGAGATGTGGGACGCGCTGGCCGAGGCCGCCCGCTGGTCACGACAACACGTTGACGTACTGGTCGACACGCACTGGGTGGGCGGCGACCCGGCCAAGGGCCAGGTCTACGGCTACGCCTCGTGGTCCCCACGCAAGGGGATCCTCGGCCTGCGAAATCCGTCGGATGGGCCCGCGTCGTTAACCCTAGACGTGCAGACGGCTTTCGAATTGCCGGCGGGTGCGCCGCAGACCTATCGCCTCCAAAGCCCGTGGAAGCACCCCAGCGGGCGTCCAGTGTCCACCCTAGAGGCAGCCCGGCCGCACACGTTCGAGCTGGCTCCGTTCGAGGCG
>CAYOGX010000245.1:0-6595 GCA_964403235.1 uncultured Planctomycetales bacterium
AAGAGCCGCTGGGGCGTATTATAGCTCCGCAGGTGTTCAAATAGACGACGATACTTTCGAACTTTCAGGTGAGAATTTTTCCTTACACTTGTGCACAGAAGGCCCGCGCGCGTCACATAGGGTCTCTTACGGCGCGCTCTTCAACGTGCAGCTTCTCCGAAAGAATACTGGCGACGAAGAGATCTGGGCGTTTCCAAAATACACCTTCTATGCGGAACGTGGCGGCAAAGCAGTCATCTTGAGGACGCTGGAAACCGGTTTTGGCGAAAGGGTTAGGCCGCATTGTCCTAGCGGAGGAATGTCGGTGACTCTACCAAGACCCCCTTCGCACGGCACATGGCGGATGTTCGCTGTGCAAGGGCACTCCGACAAGGTGTATGACAGGTACCTGAGGACGGGAAACAGGGAGCCGCTACTCGGTATGCCTTGGCCGAGCCGGAAGAGGCGAGGCCTGCCGAAGGTCTGCGTCGAGGACGTCTTTTCCAATGAGATCGAAGTCCATTTTGGGGAACTAGATGAAGGCGCAATGAAGAGTGCGAGCAGGTTCATCGAGGAGTTGCGGAAGTCGGGGCAGTACTTCGACGAGTATGCCATTCCACGTGAAGTCGCCAGAAGAGGGAATAAGTGACCAAGGAGGGAGCTGGATAAGACGCGGGACAGTTACCTATTTGCCGTTCCCGCGCGCGTTCTGCTCGTTCTCGGGTCCTTGCAGGAGCGAGGGACCTGCTGATGGCGCGCTGCCAGCTTGGTTCGAAGGACGCCCCAAACGATGGCGTTATCCACGGCGTCGTAACCGTGAATGCCCTGATTGCGGAAGGCGATGATCGCCCGGTAGTCCGTGATCCTCTCGGCAAGGTCCGGTTCAAACCGGGCGAGACTGCCGATCGCCTCGCCGATGACCTCGAACTGTCGCTTCACGCCGGTGCGGTGCTCGTCCTAACCGGCGCCGAGGTCGGGACGCGAGCCGGCTGGGTCGCCGCACGGGCTTTCTGCTCGATCCGCCGGTGCAACGCTTTGAGGACCTCGCTCGTGGGGTTCTTTCGAAGCGCGTACAGGAGGGTCCGAACGCACTCCTGCCGTTGATGGGGCAAGACGCCCTGACGCCAAGCCCGCTCCAAGCTGGCGGCGGCCCGACGGTCCTCACCTCGTTCACAGGACATCAGGGCGAACAGGACCTGGATGTCCGGCGCGTTGGGGTCAAGCTCTGCCGCCCGGGCCACCCACCCCGCCCAGGCAGGGGGACGCCGATCGGGGGCGAGCTGGTGGAAGGCCCGGCCGAGCACCTCGTAGGACCAGGCCAGCAGCACGTTCGGGTCGACGGCCGGGCCCGCCTGCGGGAGCATCGGCGCCAGCTCCCTGGCCGCCGACTCGTTCCCGGTCGCCAGGATCACATGGATCATCCGACGGTAGGTCGGCTTGACCGACGGGTGTCGACGAGGCCGCTCGCAGACCTCCAAGGCCTGTTCGTACGCCTCCAGCGCAAGGTGGGGGCGTGTCGGGTCGGTCACGAACCGATACCACCCCAGATCGCCCATCGTCGCGGCCTGCTGAACCGACAGACGATAGTGGGCCATCTCGTAGAGACGAACGGCCTGGTTCAATCTGGCGATGGCCTGATCGATCTTGCCCTGAGCGGACAGGATGACCGCGTCGATCCGCAGCGTTTCGGGCGAGAAGGGGTCCTGCCATTCCCGCTCGTTCGACGTCGCGGCATCCTGCAAGGCCCGCTCGAGGAAGGGCTGGAACGCCTGCGCAAACCCTTCGCTGGTGGATACCTGCAAGATGACCGCGCGGTATTCCTCAGGCAACAGCGGGTTCCGCAGCGGCAGACGGAGCAGATCGATCACGTGCGTCAAGGGCAGCTTCGTGCTCTTCCGCAGGAGCACCACGAGCAGGTCATCGCGGAAGGGCTCACGGCTCAAGGCGGCCACGAGGGCGGCGTCTTCTCGTCGCTGATAGCCCCGCATGGCGTCGACGGCCTCGCGGAAGGCCAGGCCCGTCTGCCGCTCGGTCAGCTCCACACGCAGCCGCCACAGTCGCGTCAAGGTTCGGCAGACGTCGGCCTCGAGAGCGGCACCGCCCGGGAAGCCGGGCAGCTTGGCCTGGAGCTCGGTGAGCACCCGCAGGGCGGCGGTCAGGTGCCGTTCGGCCTGGTCCCAGGTGGCCCGAAATGACGGATCGGCCCAGAGCGCCCTGGGAGGTGGGGTCGACGGACCGGTCTGGGCCGCCGGTCCCGTCTGGCCCGGCGGCTGGCTCTGAACCCCCTCGTCGGGCCGGCCGGCCTGCCGAAACACGCGGGACATCGGTTCGGCGGCAAGACGGGCGTGCGCCTGCGCCGCGAACAGCCGGGCCCGTGCTTGATGACGAGGCAGCAACGTCCGGTTCATCGCCAGACGCGTCATGCCGATGGCCTCGGCCACCCGGGGGGAGCGGACCCGCTGGCCCGCCAACGCCAGCGCGTTCTCGCCGACGAAGCACCGCCAGGCCGAATGCCACACCAGAACGCCCACTACCACAAAAGCTCCACCGCCCACAAGTCGCGCAGGCCAGCGCGGCACCCACACCGAACCCTCGGCCCGATCCGCGAGCAAGAGCGCCCAGATGCCCGCCAATACCGTGTACCACACGACCGGAAAGGGCTCGAGCCGCAAACCACAACCCAGGCACTCCTCGACCATCATCCCCACCATCGCCGCCATCAGGCCGATCAGCCAGCGCCGGGCCGGACCGGGCCCGATTCGGCCTAGCGCGGTCGCACCCGCGATCAGCGTCAACACGTAGACCCCGATCGTCAGGTGGAACCCCACCAGGCCCAGGTCCGTCAGCACCTCCAGCCATTCGTTCTGGGCGTGTCCCCGCCACAGGACGCCGAGGGCGTCCGGATCGTGGATCAGATCATCCATCATCTGGAGCTCTGACGTGAGGGCATAGCCGGCCTGCCCGACGCCGGTCCCCCAGCTCTGTGCCCACGCCCGAAGCGCGTACCGCCACCCATAGTCGCACAGCCGCACATCCGCGGATTCCAACGTCCCGCGGGTGTAGGCGAAGTGGTGCAGCCACAGGCATGCCCCGATCAGGCCCGCCAGGGCGAAGGGCGCGAGGACGGCCTTGCCCCGGCGCCCGAGCGCAAACCATGCCAACCCGATCAGCCCCGCGCCGCATCCGAGCCAAGCAGCCCGCGACCCCGACGACACGATGGCCCAGGCCAAGAGGACCAGCACCCCGGCCAGGCCGCCCAGACCCAGAACGCGTACGGCCCACCAACCCATGCCCGTCTTGGCCGAGTCCTCACCCGCCTTGGGCGCGAACCCCGCCATCCAGCAGAGCGTCAGGACGGCCGCCGCCAACATACACGCCGAGAACGACTGGGCCTGGCCCACGGGGAAGAACGCCTCGACCGGCCATTCCTCGAACCCGCGCAACCGCAGCGCCAGCAGCCCCGCCAACGAACAGGACAGGACCAGCCCGACGCCAATGGCACGGACGGTCGATCCGGACCGCCCCACCAGCGCCAACCCACGCGACAAAGTCAGCGCCCACGCCGCTTGAACCGCCACGATGACCGTCGCTCGGATCGAAAGATCCGGCGCTGGCGACCAGGCTCGCGACAACACGGACCAGACGATCACCAGTACCAGCAGCACTTGCGCGACGTCAACGAGCCCGATCCGTCCCAGCCATCGCAGGAAACGATCGTCTTGCACCCCCGTAGCGGGTTCGGAACCGCCGCTCGGGCTCCGATCCCCCAAGCCCCATAACAGCCACGCGGCTGCGCCAACAACCAGCACGGCGGCCAGCCCGAGTCCGAGCGACAGGGACTTGATCTCTGTGCCCGAGGACGTGTGCGTCCGGTAGAACACGCAGACCACGTCGACGACGCGGCGCAACCCGGCCGACGCGTCGCCCGCCTCGACGGCCCGGGCCAGCGCCGCCGGCGCGGACGCCACGCTCGTCAGCAGCAGGCTGCTCGCCAGGACCCCTACCGCGATCGCGACCAGCAGCCATCGCAACAGAGTCGCCGCGCGACCGGGCAAGGGCCCGGGATCGGTCAGCCGGGACGAGCCGGAATCGCCGGGTTGGCCAGTAGACGGTACGCTCATGATCGGGTCGCGTCAGCCTGGGCGGTTCGAGGTGCCGGGCGGCTACCGCTGTCGCCCGAGATCGACCGCTACGTCCCCTGGTCCCACAGCGTGGTTCACCTGCCGGGACCACGCGTACAACAGGTCGGACAGCCGGTTGACGTACTTCTTCGTGTGCTCGGTGACCGGCTCGGTCCGTGCGAGCGTGACGATGCGCCGCTCGGCGCGGCGGCAGACCGTACGGGCGACGTGGAGACGGCACGCCCCCCCATCACCACCCGGCAGGATGAATTGACCCAAGGGCGGTGCGGCCGCGGACGCCTCGTCGATCCACCGTTCCAACCGAGACACCATCTCGTCCGTCACGAGCAATTCGGGCCGATCGAGGGACGCGGCCGTGACTCCGCCCAGTTCGCAGCCGAGCACGAACAGTTCGTGTTGGATCGCCGCCAGCCGCCCGGCGATCATCTCGTGCGGGCAAGCGTTCCGCGCCAGGCCGAGATGCGCATTCAGCTCGTCGATCGCGCCACACGCCTCGGGTCGCGGATCGTCCTTGTCGACCCGTCTGCCGTCACCCAGCGACGTCTGACCCGCGTCACCGGTCTTGGTGTACAGCTTCACCGACACGGACCTCCTGGAATCGCCCCCGTCGTCGTAGGGCCGGCTGCTCCGGTCTGTTTCCGGCCGATACACACGGCCAGCACGGCGGGGCCTACTGGCACCAGTACGAAAACAGACGGGCCGAACGCACGTGAAACACCAAACGCAGCGGTTGGCCCGTCGGCAACGCCGGATCGCCACGCCAGCTCAGCGGCGCGGTCACGCTGTCCACCGTCACGGGTAGGGACTTGTCCACCTCGAACCCCGGCAGGGCCGAGCCGTCGGGCTTGACCACCGACACCCGGATGCGGCCCTTGGCGGCGGCCGCGTTGATGAACAGCCGGCCGCCCTTGAGGACCACCGGCTTGGTAACGAGCTTGCCCTCTTTGCCCTTCCCCTCGACGGCCACGAACCCGTCCACCCGCGCCCGCGCCAGACCGATCGACGCCCGCTCGGGGCCCTTGTCATTATGGTGCAGCGCCGAGCCCTCGTAGTAGACCCACAGCTCGTTGCCACGCTGAACAGGCGGACTGCCCGGGATCAGGATCATGGTGCTGTCAAACGCGCCCTTCGCGCCGCGGCCCACGAACACGCCACGGTCCGCCACGCGGGCCCAGTTCTGTCCGTCGCGGCTGCCGATGAGCTGGAAATCGATCGTGCCGGAACCCGGTCGATACACCTCCAACCAGCCGAGATACTGACTGCCGTACGGGAAGACGTAATGCCCGTAGAACTCCGCGTCGCGCGCGTCCTGCTTGTCGGGGAACAGGATCAATCGCGGCTGGGTCCACTTCGACAGGTCCTTGCTCTCGGCCTGGCGTCGACAGCGGCGCTTCTTCTCGTCCCACTTCCAGTTGCCGACGAAGACCTTTCGCCTCGGGTCCCAGCCCCAGGTCGTGCGATCCTGGGCCTGTGACAGCGATGCCACTGGTGCATCCCAACGCGGTTTCCAATGGATCCCGTCGGCCGAAAAGAAGGCGTAGTGCCCCGAACCGACCTCGTACTTCAATTCGCGCTTCGCGATCTGGTCGGGGTTGTACGGCCAGTTGCCCACGAAGGCGATCAGCACGTAGCGTTCCTGCGGCGTGGGCCAGTCGGGGCGCACGATCACCGCGAAGCTGTCGAAATGGCTGCCGCCGTGTCGCAGGACGATGTTGTTCTTCTTGGTGCCCTGGAACTCGTGGATGCCCAGTTCGGGCTTGGTCCACTTCACGCCGTTAGCGGACTCGGCGTAGCAGATGAAGGCGCTGTCGGCCATGGGCACGGCGCCAACCTTGTTCGGGCACTTGCGATCCTGGTAGTACCGCGCCGGCGCGGGCACCGATCCGTCCGGGGCCTGGGCGTGCCGAGACCACCAGACGTTGTAGACCAGGTACCACATGCGGAAAACCTTGCGCTTGGCGTCGTAGCAGACGGACGGGAAGGCCACCACCCCCTGCAACTCCCAGGGCCTGTCGGCCACGAGGACCGGTTTGGTTTGGTGCTTGGTCGCCGGCACGACCCGACGGGACAGGGCCTCCATCTTCTCGATACCGCGGTCGTCCAGGAACAGCTCGTGCCCGGAACCGATCGTCAGTGCTGGCGGGCCCGCGGCGGCGGACAGCGCCGGCGTGCACGTGCTGACGACCGCCAACATCATTGGGCTGAGCGTCAAGGGCCGCCTCCCGTCCCGTGTCGCACACGGGAAGCCCGCTGTGCAGACGGATCACGACCGTCTAAGATGTAGAGTCTAGCACAGCCGGCCCGAACAGGCCATCCTAACCCATGAAGCGCGAGCACGACCGTGAGGAAGCGATGACGACGTTTGCCTTCGAGTACCGCGTACGGTTCTCAGACACCGACTGGATGGGGCTGCTTCACCACCAGCACTACCCCAGGCTGTTCGAGTGGGCGCGCGAGGAGCTGTTTCGCGCGCG
>CAYOGX010000246.1:0-6579 GCA_964403235.1 uncultured Planctomycetales bacterium
GCCATATCTCGATCCGCGACGTGGGCACCCGCGGCAACGGTGTGCGCCACTACCGACGCGGACGGATCGTTCGTCTGTCGTCTGCGAGCCGAGGGTACCGGGCCACGCCACCGATGTATGGCGTGTTGCGGACAAGGGGATCGGCTGACTACGCCGACAGCAGGCGTGAGAAGATCTCGACGATGGCGTCCATGTGCCTGGACATCATCCACAGCGGGACGATCAGCAGGCTCACGCCCAACATGACCAGGCAGGCCCCAGTGGGAGAGGGCAGGAGTGAGACGGTCCGGAGCTGCCCCTCGAACTCCGTGCGGAGCCGCGCGAGCAAGGGTTCGTCGACGGTTCCCCGAGTGGGTGTGAAGTAGACCGTGACGTTGTTGAGGAGCCCGAAGCTGCTCAGATCGATGCGGAGGTTTCTCGAGGTGACCGTCATGCCGCGATCGTCTTCGCTGGCGGCCAGGCCCGTTCTCGTCAAGGCCTCGTTGAGTATGCGTCGGCACCGTCGTTCGGTGATGTTGTAGACCACCCAGTTGCTCAAACGGGCCGGCAGGAGCGACCAGAACACCGCGCCACCCACGCACAGGCCGGCCAGGACCACCCACCACAGCCCCGATTGGATCAGGACCGGCACGGGCCAGACCAGGACGGGTACGAACACCACGGTCAGCGCGACAAAGTCGCTTCGCCCGCTCACCAACCGAGGACGGTCCTGCGTATTCACCAGGCCCAGGGCCAGGAAGTAGACCGCCACCGGCGCGACGTTAATCACGAGGCGGAGCAAGAAGACGGCTTGTTCGTATGCGTTCATATCCCTGCTATCGGCCGGCGCCGGGCCTGGCGTTCACTCGTTATTCTACCACCCTTGGCGCGATTCTGTCAGTCCCGCGGCGCGACATTTTTTACGTGTCACTCGAAGTCCGGGGTCTCCGTCTCGTCGTCGGTTGTCCTGTCGATGTGCTCGCCGACGGGCGCCACCTTGCGATACCCCAGGTGCTTGACGACCTCCAACACCTCTGTCCAAGTAGGAAAAGGCCTGCTGTTGACGCGTTTGTACTCGTCGATGGCCATGATGAACGCGAACTGCTCGTCATTCATCTCGCCTTCTTCGGCGCTGCGTCGCTGGTCGCTACGTCGCCGCCCAGGCCCTCGGCGGCGTTCCATGCCGCTGCGGCGATCCGCCACCGACTTGCGGCGGTCCACACTCGAACGGCGATCCGCAGCTCCCCGGCGTTCCGGGCCGGTATACACGTCATCCATGCCGATGCTCGCAACTTGCCCCGAGCGATTCCCCACGAACGGGACCGACCCGCTCTCACAGGTCATCGTCTTCGTCATCGTCGTCGAAGAAGTCCTCGTCGTCCTCGTCGTCGAAATCGTCGTCGTCATCGTCTTCGTCATCGTAATCGTCGTCAAGGTCGTCGTCGACGTCGTCCTCGTCCTTGGTGTCTTCGTCGATCTCGTCCTCATCGTCATCCAGCACGGCCAGGATCTCGGTGGCTTCGTCGAACACCTCGGTGGGAACCAACACCGGGATCCCATA
The DNA here is from genome assembly GCA_964403235.1 of uncultured Planctomycetales bacterium. Classification (GTDB taxonomy): domain Bacteria; phylum Planctomycetota; class Phycisphaerae; order UBA1845; family JAFGLZ01; genus JAFGLZ01. The sequence continues at coordinate 1,541 of CAYOGX010000246.1, forward strand.
GGACGCGTTGGGGGCATCGGTCGGCTCGGGGGTCTCGGTCTCGATAAGCGTCGGGATGTCACATCTTTCGAGCAAGGCCCTGATCCGCCCCGCCTCCTCGGGGGTGGTCGCGAAGACCACCGGGACGAAATCCGCGTAGGTGGAAGAACTGGCCAGCTCCAACTGATCGAAATCTGACTCAGCCATCGCTCATGGGTCCTCCGGCTTGCACCCTATCAGCGCGTATTCAAGTGTAGTACCTGCCGGGACTTGGTCAAGGGGAATTTGCCTCTCCCGGCCCTGAAAGCCCTTGTCGTTCGCAACATGCTTGATCCGGCGGGTTTAGGGCGGATCGGAGGTCCCGGGTTCCTCCGTCCGTTCGCCGTCAACATCGGCGCGTCGTTCGCGCCACCGCCGGACAGCGCCGATCTCATCGGACCACCCCTCGGCCGTCACCGCACCGGCTCGCAGCGTGGTCCACCTCCGTTTGGGCCCGGCCGAGACCACCACCTTTCCCGTCGGCGCGGTGGTTGGTCGTGCGTTGCCGAACGTCCCGGCCAGGTCATCCGACAAGAGCCAGACCACCCCGTCCGCCTCCACGGGCTGGGTCCCGAGCTGGCGGGCGAGCCCGGCGACGGCGTCGGCCGCGGGCATGGACTGGCCCCGGAGGGTGATCAGGACCTGGCGGTTTCGCACGGGCTCGGGCAACCAGAGGTTCAGTCCGTAGGCTTCGGTCAGCCGCGCGGCGGCGGCCGTGGCGGTGGCGTCGACCAGATCGAGATCGGCCGTCGCTTCCCTCGCGGACACGCGGGCACGTTGGGGACGTTCGCGCACGACGTGCGACCGAAGCGCCGCCGAACGCATCCGCCACCCGCTCGGCGTGTGCGAAGCCACCGTCACCGCGATCGCGCCGTCGGTCCAGGTCCAGTCCCATGCGGCCAGTCGGCACAGGGCGCTGAGGGCCTGGTCGCCGGTCAGGTGCCTCGCCACCAGGCGGACACGGGTCTGGCTGGCCTGCTGACGCACGTTGTCTGACGTCCAGATGGGCTGGCCGAGCCGGTTGGCCAGATCGGCTAAGGCTTCAGCCGCGGAAAGGTCTTCCCACTGGACGGCCAGCCGTCGCGCGCACAATGCTTGCAAAGCCGGGTCCTGCTCGACCAAACCGGCCGAGTGGGCCCGATGTGGCTGCGTGCCGGAGCCCCCGCGACCGGCGCTCTCAAGCAGTGACATCGCCATCACCGCAGTCAATATCACGGACGTCCGCATGGTCGTCGTTTCCCCGCTGGCTTGAGGCGGCAGGATTGTGGGACCCGAGCCGGAGTCCTGTCAAGTCCCATACTCGCCCGATTTGCGCTCGCTGGGCGGAGGGGGCGGTCGGGCATCGGGGCGCGCCGCGGACGCGATCGCGGTCTTCGCCCCGTGCCGATGCCTGGGTTCAAGCGAGCGGCGCGACGATCTAGACGTGATCGAGGATGGGCCAGTGCCAGGACACGGGCAGGAGATGGTCCAGGACCGTCGACCGACCGGTCAACCCGAATGCCCGACCCACGGGGAACGGGCCGAGGATCAGCCGCGTCATCTCCATATCACTCAGGACCAATCGTGCGGCGCACGGCCGGTGTTCCACGGCAAAGCGGCGCCCGTACCGTAGCGTCGCCGATTGATCGCTGTCGCGCATCACCAGGGTGATGCGACCGTCCGGCAGGGCCCGGGGGGCGCGGCGGCGGATCTCGGGAAGCAGCTTGTGCAGCGTCGAGGCCAGCCGGATGATCCTGATCTGCCAACTGGCGGAGATGTGCGGCCGCGAATAATCCCCACAGCGGACCAACCAACGGAACAGGTCGCTGTCCTCCGGTCCGGTCTCGACGTTGACGTGGTCCAGACCGTGTCGGGTCAGCAGTCGCCAGGCGATCGCGCCGAGTCCGTCGGGATGGCCGGCGACCTCGAGGAGGTGGTCCGGCTGACGGTAGATCGCGTAGGCAAAGCACCCGGTGCGATCCGACACGACGACGTGGTGATCTGGCTGGCCGACGATCCGCTGAAAGTACGCCTTCGGCCGGACCAGCCTGTACTGTAGCGCGTCGTGCGCGCGGCGAAGCCTGGCGAGATCCTTGGACGGTAGACAGGCCCGTGCGGGCGCGGGTCGGACGCCATTGCGCTCCAGGCTTCGCGGCGTCAGGCGGAACTGGTACCGCCGTCCGCCCCCGTCCCAGCCGAACCGTCCGTACCGGAACCGATTGCCGCCCAGCGCGGCGACGTCGGTGCCGGTCTTTTGCATGATCGCATCGCCGGTCTGGATCATGAAGGTCATGATGCCCTGTCCGCGGTGTCGGCGATGCGTGCAGACCCCTCCGATGCCGGCGGCCGCCAACTCGGCAGCGCCCACGCGGAGCCGGCGCGGGAAGATGCCGTAGGCGCCCACGAGCTCCTCACCTCGCAAGGCCAGATAGGTCTGGCCGATCACCGACGGTTTCCGGGTGTAGATGTGGGACATACGGATGAACGTCCCGGGCAGCGCGCCGAAGTGTCCTTCGAGGAAGCTCACTACCCGCTCGTATTCCCCCGCCCTGGCCGGTCTCATGGTCAACATCGTCGCCATCCGCCTGTGTGGCCGAACGCCAAGCTATCGTGACCGGTTGCAGGGCAAGCCCCGGTCCGCCCGACCGCTCGGGCCTCGGCGCCTGACCCGCTTGCCGCCGCGCCCCGCCCGGTTGTTAGGGCAATGTAAACGATTTACACTGACAGGACAAAGCCGACTTGAACGGGTCGTGGGCCGCGGAGGCGGTGATGAGCGTGCGGGCCTCGAAAATCTCGAAGACGCCGGCACTGGCGTGCCGGATCTTGGTTCTGTTGGTGGCCTTTGGCGGTTGTGACGACTTCGGCTCCGGTCGAACGGCCCCGGGCCGATGTGCGGTGGTCTTGGTCGGTACGAGAAGCGACGATCCCGTTTGGCAGGCGGTGCGTGCGGGCGCGGCCAGATTCTCGCGGGAGGCGCGCAACCTGCGGCTCGAGGAGGTCCTGCCGTCCACGAGCACGCCCATCGCTCAGAAGACGGCGCTGGAGCGCATCGAGACCCCGAGTGTGCCCACGGTGGCCTGCGTCTTGGCCATCGATGCGAGGCTGCTCGTTCAGCCCATCCGCAGATTCATGGCCCGGTGGACGCAGGTCGTTCTGATCGGTGACGACGCCCCTCAGACGCGCCGCCGCGTCTTCGTCGGGGCGGACGAGCAGGCCGTCGGCGAGGCGATCGGCGAGACATTGGCTTCGTTGTGCAAGACGCGTCGTACGGTGATGGTCGTGCACGACGATCGTGGAAGCGAGCGCTCCGTCCTCCGCCATGAGGGATTCCAGCGCGCGCGGCTGATGCATCCTGATTTGCGAGTGTTGCGCGAGTTCGACTGCCTGGGCGATCGGGGCAAGGCGCTGAAGCTCCTCTACGAAACCAGCGAACGGTTTCCGGACCTCGGTGGGTGGGCCCTGCTCGACGACTGGCTGAGAGACGGCGTGCCCGCGGACAGGCGGTTGCTCCACGGCGCTGCGCGGATCGTCAGTTATGGGACCGTTCCCGGCAATCTCCGGCTCCTGGAAGACGGGCGGGTCCATGCGTTGGTGGGGGTGGACTGGGAGGCGTTGGGGTACCGGGCCGTGCAACTAGCCTATCAGCTTCTGAGTCTCAGCGTGCTACCCGTCAGGGACTACAAGGCGCCCCCGGTGGTCGTCACGAAAGAGAACCTGGCCGAGTATCGCACGAGATGGCAAGGCATCATATCCCGGCCGGCGTCCCAGCCGGGGGCCCACTCGGGGGGCAGACCGACCGGAACGCCTCGGACCGATCGATCGCGCCAGACGCCGTAGGCGATCTCTCACTCAACGGGTCGACGTCTGCGATCACCGCCTCGACAAACTCACACCCATGCAATCCCCCCGAACAATTCCGAAAGCTGTACCGCAGCCACAAGGTCCGCGTCCTGGCGCGCGATCGGAGCCCAGACTACATGTTCGTGGAGGGACAGCTCAACTACCACGACTACGTGGATCGTTATGAAGGCGAAATCCGCTACGCGGACGAGGGCCTCGGCGTTCTCATCGACGCGCGGTGGGGATCGGATGCGTCGGGGGTCGTGTGCGGGGTTGGCGGGCATGCTACGAACGACGCAAACGAACGACCCGGCCGCTCGGCACCTCGTAGAACGTGAGTCTGTCGTTGGGCAGGTCTAGCGTGGCGACAGTCTTGATCGGTGCGCGCTGCAAGGCGCCGGGGTTGATGATGCGGGTCTTACCTCGCCGCGTATCCTTCGGTTCGTGCGTGTGTCCGAACAGGACGTAGTCAAACTGCTCGTTCTCGATCAGAGAGCGGCAGAAGGGCTCGTGCCCGTGACACAGGGCGATCCGTTTGCCGACCATCTCGACCGTGACGGGCGGTACCGGCCAGGGCAGGCCGACGGTCTCACAATAGGTATAGGCGGCCCCGTCCGGGCGATCCATGTTCCCCCACACGAAACGCGTCGGGGTCTCCAACATCTCGCCGAGCACGTCGATGCCGCCGACGTCGCCGCAGTGGAACAGCCTCTGCGCGCCGTTGCGACGCAGCACCCACACGGCCGCCCGCACCGCCTCGATCTTGCCGTGGCTGTCCGACAGGATACCTACAATCATGGCCGCTTCTTGCCCGGTGGACCCTCAATCGCCGTCATGGCCGCCGTCACCGCCGCCATCGTCGTCCCTTTGAACCTGTGTTCGGTCGGCACGGCGATGTCCTTCTCGAGCCAGCGAGTGTGGATCGCGCCGCACCGTGCTTCGACGTCCTTCCACGTGATCGTCTTAACTCCCCTGGCTGCGCGGGCCTCGAGCTCGCCCAGATAGACCGCCATCCGCGGGCCGTAATACCAGTGCAACTGCTCGTAAACCTCGTTGGACGAGTACAGATCGTTGACGCAGTGCTGCTTCATGTACCAGGGCAGGTACGGGTTCGCGCCGGGCACCTTCATCGCCCGCTCGATCTGCGCCTGCAACGAGAAGTCGGGCCGCGTCGACAGGATGGCCTCGATGTGTTTCAGGCA
>CAYOGX010000247.1:0-6564 GCA_964403235.1 uncultured Planctomycetales bacterium
AGGTCAGCGGCTGCCGGGTCGACGGCCAGCACGTCACCCGGCACGACCACGCAATCATCGACGGCACCCGCCCAACCCTAGGACCGCTCGCCATGGCCGATCAGACAGACCAGCCCGGTTTGGTGGCCCGCCTCGTCGAGGTCGCGACCGCCGCGGCGTTGGTGCTGATGGTGCTGCTGATCTGCGGGCTGGTGGCGTTGCGCGAGGTCGGCGTGGAGCGGATCCTGCCAGGCGTGGCCGACGTGCAGACGCGAATCCTGGCGCGTTACACGTACGTTTCGCAATTGCTGCCGGTCATGTTGTGTTGGATGACGTTTCTCGGTGCGATGTTGGCCGATCGTCGCGGCGAGCACCTCGGCAACGATGTGTTGGTGGACCGGCTGCCGGATCATCATCGTCGCGCGGTGCGGTTGGCGGGTCGGTTCTGTTGGGTGGCGTTCTTCGCGGTCGTCGCGGTGTTGGGGTTGGGCCAGGTGGCCGAAGGTGAGCGGTTGGGCGAGCTTCGCAGCATCGGGCTGCCAGCTTGGGTGCTGCAGATCGGGCTGCCGCTGGGCGCGGGTCTGATCGCGGTTGCGGCGGCGCGGTCGCTGTTCGTCGACCTGCGGGGGCGCCCACGTCGATCGAACGAACCCGATCGTGGAGGGTCGGCGTGACGAACTGGCCGGTGGCGACGGTGCTGTTCGGTGCGTTTGGGCTGTTGCTGGCCCTGGGCGCGCCGATCGCGCTGGCGTTGGGCGTCTCGGCGCTGTTGGCCATCGTCTGTTTCGATCCGGGGCACCTCGAGGTCGTGCCGCAGACGCTGCTGGCGGCGACGCGGGTGTGGGACCTGCTGGCGATTCCGCTATTCGTGCTGGCCGGCCATATCATGGCCCGAAGCGCGATGGCCCGACGGCTGATCGACCTGGCCGAGTGCTTCACCGGACCCCTGCCCGGCGGGGTGGGCCAGGCGCTGATCGTGGCCAGCATCTTCCTGGCGGGCATCAGCGGTTCAGGGCCGGCCGACGTGGCGGTGCTGGGGACGCTGGCGGTTGGCCCGATGGTGATGCGGGGGTATCCGAAGGGGACGGCCGCTGCGCTGGCGGCCGTCTGCGGCGGGATCGGCATCATCGTCCCGCCGAGCATCGCGCTGATCATCTACGGTGTCGTCGCGGGCGCGTCGATCCCCAAGCTGTTTCTGGCCGGCGTGGTGCCCGGTTTCTTCCTGGGTGGCGTGCTGATGGTCACGTTGGCCGTCCGCGTGCGGGGCCGGATCGGTCGAACGTCGTTTCCGGGTTGGCGACAGGCCGGGCTCAGTTTCGTGCGAGCCCTGTGGGGGTTGCTGTTCCCCGTGATCATCCTGGGTGGCATCTACGGCAGCATCTTCACGCCGACCGAGTCAGCAGCGGTGGCGGCCGTCTACGCCGTCCTGGTCAGCCGGCTGGTTTACCGCGACCTCGACTGGCGGGGGTTGTACCGGTCGTTGGTCGATTCGGTGTCGGTGACGGCCGTGGTCATGCTCATCGTGGCCTGCGCCCGATTGTTCGCCCGCGTGCTCGACGATGCGTTCATCACCGACGATCTGGCCCGGCTGCTGACGAGCCTGACGACCGATCGATACCTGCTGCTGTTGCTGGTCAACGGCGGGCTGCTGGTGGCCGGTTGCTTCATGGACGCGATCAGCATCTTCTACATCTTCGTGCCCATCGTCGCGCCGGTGCTCCAGGCGGCCGGGGTCGACCTGGTGCATCTGGGCGTGGTCATGACGGTCAACCTGGCCATCGGTCAGGTCACCCCGCCGGTGGGCGTGAACCTGTACGTTTCTGCCGGCGTGACGGGGTGCGACCTCCATCAAATCAACCGCGAGGCCCTGCCGTTTGTGGCCGCAGGTGTGCTCGCCCTGATGGTCATCACGTACTGTCCCTGGCTGAGCCTGGCCTTGCCGCAACTGCTCAATTGATGCCGGGCTCGAGTGGCGCCGGTCCTGGCGCCCTCGTCTGGAAGCGAACGGTGGACGAGCGGTACGACCGACCCAGCGCGGTTCAATTCGGCCGATCGAGACGCGTCAGCCAACCCTCGTCCATCTCGACGTGCTTGATCCCGTACCGCCGGTAGGTGTAGGTGACGTGGATCTTGCCGTCCGACGTCTGGATCACACAGGGATAGGAGTATTCGCCCGGATTCGCCTCGAGCTTCAACGGGCGTTCCCACGTCTCGCCGCCGTCGGTCGAGCGGGCGATGCTCAGCGGCGTGCGGCGCGACTCGGAATCATTGAAGACCAGCACGGCGTGACCGTTGGCCAACCGCGTCATCGCGATGCCGGCGCCGGGGTTCTTCAGGTCGGACCGTTTCGGTCGTGACCACGTCCGGCCGCCGTCGCTTGACGTGCTCCGCAGGATCCGCGGCGCGTTCCGCATCAGCGCGAGCAATGATCCGTCGTCCCGCTCGATCATCGTCGGCTGAGAGCCGCCGCGAATGACGCCGGATCGCTTCCAGGTCTTGCCGTTGTCGGTCGTCGCCAGCGCGAACGATCCGTACCTGCCGTCGACCCGGCCGCTGAGCGGCAGCAGCAGCGTCCGGTTCTTCAGCGTGACGGGCGCGTTCCGGGGCAGCCAGCCGACCGTATCGACGAGCACGCGGTCGTCGCTCCAGGTCGCGCCGTGGTCGGTCGAGACGCGACGCATCAACCGGCACTCGCCCCAACCGGCTCCCCGCCGGATGGGTCGGCTGGCCTCCATTCGCCCCCAGACGATCCACACGCGTTTCAGCCCGTCGACGAAGACGACGGCGTTGCCGGGCGGCTGAATGGGATTCCGCACGACGACCTGTGGGCGGCTCCACACCCGCTTGCCCTTGGCGCGGCGCGACAGGAACAGGACCTGGTCGTCGGCCGATTCGTAGCTCCCGCCGTACCAGACGCAGAGCAGGTCGCCGTTGCCGGCCTCGGCGATCGTGGAACAGTGGTGGGCAGGGGCCCCCGGGATCTTCTCGAACACCAGTTCGGCGCTGAACGAAAACGACCCGTACGGGTCGGGGATCTCACGCTTCGGGCCGGGCTTGCCGATCGGCCTGCCCTTGGCCGGTACGCTTGCGGGCTCGATCTTCCGGGCCGACATCAGGCTCGCGATCGCCGAGGTCAGGCGCCCGGTCCCGCCGCGGTAGACGAGCCTGCCGGTCTTGTCGAGCAGGAACACCTCCGGCGTCACGTGGGCGCCGAATTGCCTGGCTGCCTGTCCGCCCACGTCGCGATACACGGGGAAGATCACGCCACGCCGTTGGCAGAACGTCCGTAGCTCGTCACCGGACTCCTGGGCGTTGCTGCACACGCCGACGAACAACACGTCCCGCAGGCGATACCTGCCGTGCAGGCGATTGATCGCCGGCATGGCCTTTTTCGTCTGCTCGCATCGTCCCGACAGGAACACGACGGCCGTGCCGCGACGTTCGGCGTAGTTCGACATGACCAGCGCGTCACCGTCCAACGTGGACAGCGTCACCGGTCCGACCGGTTGTCCGACGTCGATGCCGTTCACCGTCACCACAAATCCTCCTGCCAGGATTGCCGTCAGGGCCATGGTGTGCGTTTGGTTCATGCCAACCCCCTCGGAGGGTCATCTCGGCCGGCGCCGCCGATCCGAGCGCTTCTAGGACAGCCTCCCGCTCCGCGCGATGGCGATCAGTAGGCCCAGGCCCATCAGGAAGGCGACGAAGTACCCCATCAGCCCCAGGTACCTCAGGTTGAACCACCCCATGAGCGTGCTCTGTGGACCGGGCTCCATGGAGATCAACATCGAGCTGCCCAACACCAGCGCGGCGATGACGATGCTGAAGCTCAACCGGTTGCTGCTGCGATCCAGCTCGCGGGTGAGGTTCTCGATGTTTTCGTGGCGGATCTTGATCTCCAGCTGCCCGTGCGACACGCGCCGCATCACGTCCCGGACCTGGCGAGGAGCGTTCTTCATGATGTTGAGCGTGTGCCATAGCCCGATCCCCACCGTGCGGAACAGATGGGTCGGACCCAGCCGGTTCTTCGCCATCAGGAAGATCTTCGGCCGGATCACCTCCAGCAGGTTCAGGTCGGGGTCGAGCTGTAGCGAGACGCCGGCCGCGGTGACGATGCTCTTGCCGAGCAGGACGAAATCGCGGGGCAAGTGGACGTCGTGCCGGCGCATCAGGTCGGTCAGCTCGATGAAGATGGTTTGCAGGTCGAGCCGTTTGAGCGGCAGGCCGTAGTACTTCTCCAACAGTTCGCGCATGCCGCTGCGGAGCAACGTGCGATCGGTATCGGGCCCGATCGCGCCGACGTCGGCCATAACATCGATGACGAAGTCCACTTCGCGCCTAACGGCCGCCATCAGGGCGATGGCCAGGTGCCCGGCGAGCTCATCGTCCACCTGCCCGACCAGGCCGAAATCCAGCAGCCGCACCCGCGAGCCGTTGCCGATCAAGATGTTGCCCGGATGCGGATCGGCGTGGAACATGCCCAGCTCGAAGTACTGTTTGCAGAACGCGTCGGTCAAGTTCTTGGCGATCGCGGTCCGGTCGAATCGGCCGTCGCCGTCGGCCAGGACTTCCTCCAGCGTCGCGCCCTCCAGCCGCTTGACCGTCAGGACCCGCGACCCCGTCAGCGACCAGCGCACCCGCGGCGTCTGAACGTTGGGGTCGTCGCGGAACGCGTCGTAGAACCGGCTGGTGGCGGCCGCCTCGTTGATGAAGTCCATCTCGCGGTGGATCGACCGGTCGAACTCGTCGACGATCACGCCGAGTCGGTAGACGCTTAGCTCGGGCATGACGCGTTCGGCCAGCTCGGCCAGACGCCGCAGGATGTGCACGTCGAACTGGATGATCTGCTCGATGTCCGGGCGCTTGACTTTGACGACCACCTGGTCGCCGTCCTTCGTGACCGCGTTGTAGACCTGTCCGATGGACCCGCTGGCGAAGGGCTCGGGGTCGATGTGGGAGAACAGCTCGGCGGGCGGACGGCCCAGGTCGTCCTCGATCAGCCGCCTGGCCTCGCCGGAGTCGAACGGGGCCACCCGATCTTGAAGCTTGCGGAGCTCGTTGATGATCGGTGCGGGCAGGACGTCCGGACGCGTGCTGAGCATCTGGGCGAGCTTGACGAACGTCGGGCCCAGCTCTTGGCAGACCGACGCCATTCGTTGTCCGACCAGACTCAACGGCGCCTCGACCCCGACGGGCTCAGCCCCGCCGAAGCGCCCGACCAACGGCGCGAACCGCCGCAGGTTCAGACGGTCGACCAGGTAACCGAACCCGTGCCGGCTCAGCGCGCGGACGATCGCCCGAAGCCGGTTCATGCTGCGAACGGTTCGGGGCAGTGTCGACAGCGGCATGACGGTGGGTCCGTCGGGTCACATGATACGGTTCGGCGGGCCGAGCGCTTCGGCGTCGGTCCGCATCACCGACTATTGTACCCCCCGCTCCGACAGGTGCGAGCCCCGAGGTGACCTACTTGGCGGCGGACAGTTCGTACCAGATCGCTCGATCCGTAGGATCGAGCGCGACGCGCAGCGTGGGTCCTTCGCGGGCGGCGGTCGCCGTCTTGGCTCGAGCGCCGGCGGTGTTCAACGCGTAAGCCGTCGTGGCCGCGCACCGGATCGTTACCGTCGCCGGTTGGATCTCGACCAACGGCGGCGAGACGCCCCAGTGGTCCTCCACGCTGTTCCGCTGCTCGTTCCAGACCGTGGACGTATTCTCCGCGTGCGCGATCGTAGTGACGAGCAGGTGTTTCGACACGGCGATCGGCTGACCGTCCAGGCTGGTTACGACGATCGCGCCGAATCCCTTCGACGTCGGGCCGGTCTGGATCTTTACCTCGCCCAGCTCGATGGTGCTCGATGCGACGAAGCCGACGGCCATCTTGGTCCGCGGCGTGTCGAGCAGAAACCGCGCGGTGTCGGCGTTTCGGCGGTCCCACCTGAATTGGCCGGTATCGCTCGCGACGGGTTTGGGGGCGCTGGCGTGCGATCGCCTGGGCTCGTCGGGCACGGGTGCGTTCACATCGGTGCCGAGTCGATGGGCCCAAGCCTGCCAGGCGGGCACGGCGTCGCGCAGCCGTAGCTTGACCAGCTCGCGACACGCCGCGACGTCGGCGCGACGGTACATCATCGCCGCCGCCGGCAGCAGGCCCATGACCAGCGGGTTACCGTTCACGTCGAAGAAGCTTTGGATCTTCCGGGCCCGCCATTGCTGATCTCCGTGCTGGAACGAGTAGATGAAGATCGCGTCCCAGTCCTGCAGCGCGCCCAGGATCGCGAAACTGGGCATAAACTCGGCCTGATATTCGTTCGGGGCGGGTTGGTTGTACTCCGAGACGGTGTAGGGCATGCCGACCACGCGACTATGGGCCAGGTTCGGCAGCGACCCGCCGTTGCGGTCACGGACGGTGGGCGTGTTGCCGATCGTCCAGCCGGTGCGGGTCCACGACCGGCCGGCCCAACGCGGATGCTGCCAGTAGGCGTGGGCGTCGACGTAGTCGAGCACCGCCAGCGAGCGGAGGTCGACGTATCCGATCTGCGTGCCTGAGATGGGCGGCTGCGCCTTGAGCTGCTCCTTGAGGAACCGGCCGGT
>CAYOGX010000248.1:0-6560 GCA_964403235.1 uncultured Planctomycetales bacterium
GCTTGCCCCAGTACGTCCCGCCCATCTGCCAGCAGCCGAAACAGATCGTACTCACCTGAATGTCGGTACGCCCAAGTTGTACACGCTCCATGATCGATCGCTCCTGTTCGCAACGTACTAACGTCGTGTCGATAACCCGTAACCCCCTATGCTGCTCCGATAACGATGCGAAATCAAGCTGCCGCGCCGTGCCAACAAGGAATGGGTATGATTTCAGCGTACCGTCGCAGCGGCCCCATCGCTACGATGTGCGCAACCCAAGACAGGACGCCGCGCCCTTACGGTGTGCCAATGACTCGAGGGAGCGACATGACCACCACCGGCCAGCCGGCAACCGCATCGTGCTTTGGCTGGACCTACACGCTCTGTCCGCACAGCATCGGGATGATCATCGAGGACGTCTGGCCGACGGTCTTCTTCGGGTGGGAGCGTGTCGAGGAAATTCGACGCAAGCCGTCGAGACTAGACTGGGCCCGCGACACGCTCGATACGATGAAGCGCGAGGCCGAACGCGTCACCACACAGCCGCCCCAACTGCCGATCGAGCGGATCGGCTGGCGGCACGATTTCTACTCGACGACCAGTGGCGAACACCTCGTCTACGAACCGGACAGCCCCGATCGCTTCTATGATCCCCGGACGGGTCGATACGAGACGGGTGACGCGCACCACCGAGCCTGGGTCCTGCTGACGCACGAACGGACGTACCGGCTGATGCGGTCGATCGGCTTCCTATACGCGCTGACGGGCGACGAACGGTACGCCGAATGGGTGGCGGTCGGGATGCGGTCGGCCATCGAGATGTTCAGCCGCCACGAGCTCCGCGAGGACAACCATTACGACGCCTTGTATTTCCATCCCCTCTACGACGCACAGATCCTGCTGCTGTTGGCCAACGCGTACGGCCTGACGCGAACCAGTCACGCGTACGACGTCGAGGATCATGAGCAGATCCGCACCGACGTCTTCGACGAGGCCCAGCCCTATCAGATCGGCTTCCTGCGCGAAATGGGCGCGCACAACATGACGTGCTACGTGGCCGCCAACCTCGCGACGGCCGGGCTCCTGTTCGACTGGCAGGGCTGGGTGGACCTCGCGCTGGGTGCCGAACAGGCCGGCCTGGTCCGGAACATAACGGATGGCCTGAAAACCGATCCGGCCGGGGACGTCGACGGCTTCTGGTACGAAGGGACGATGTTCTACCACTTCTACTCGCTGGCCCCGCTCATCACGCTGTGGGAAGCCGCGCGGACCGTCCGCGCCGAGATCGCCCGGGACCCGTCGTTCGCCGAACGCCTGGCCAGGATGTTCCAGGCCCCGGTCCTGATGGCCGATCCGCAGCTCCGCCTGCCATGCCTCGGCGACCTGGGCGCGCCCAAGGTCCTGTCGCTGACCCTCTACAGGCACCTGTACGAATACGCCGCCGGGCAGATCGACCCGGAACGGTTCGGACCCGTGTTGGCGCGGATCTACGCGACCGGCCTGCCGCGACGAAACCTGACCGGGTTGGCGTTCGGTCCGGACGCGCTGCCGCCGCCATCGGACCCACCCGGACACACGCATCTGCCCGCAGCCGGGATCGGCGTATTTCGCGGCGGATGTCAGGCTGGTGATGCGTATCTCCTGTTCCGCGCCGGCCGACAGCACGGCGGCCACGACCATCAGGACAAACTGGCAATATCGCTGCACGCGTGCGGCGTGCCCATCTCGCCCGACCTCGGCACGGCCGGGTACTCGCTGACCGACCTGCACGCCTACTACCGCAGCACGTTCAGCCACAACACGCTGCTGGTCGACGATGCCAATCAGCAACCGGTCTCGCAGGCCAAACTGGATTTCTGTCCCCACGCCTCACCCCCCTACGCCGTCGCCGAGGTGGGTGACGCCTATGACGGCGTACGGCTGCGACGCGTCGTCATCTTCGATCCACCGTTGATCGTCATCGCCGACGAGTTCACCAGCCATGACGAACACCGCTACGCCGCCGCCTGGCACGCCTACGGCAGCATGACGGCGAGCGTTTCTCACCCGGTCGAAACGCCCGACTGGGCCGATCTGGGCAACGAGGGCGGATTGGCCCACTTCACCGAGCGCCGAACGATGGCCACCCATGGCTGCGCCATCGTCGACTGGCGGGTCAATCAACATCTGTGGTTGCGTCAGATCTCGCGCTCGGACGGCCTCATGGAGGTGACCGCCGGCCGAACCCCTGGCCAACCCATCTCGGACGACCGCGGCACGATCCTGCTTCGCGCGACGGACAAGGCGCGGCGATTCACGACCGTCTGGGAGATCCACCGCGGTCGGCCTACGGTCACGGAGTCGGCCATTGCAGTAGACGAAGAAATCCACGTCACCGCCGATGGCGAAGTGAAGCAATACGCCCCACCCCGCGCCCGACCACGCCGGCCGAGGGCCTGACGCCGGGGCCGCATGCCCCGCTTCCCCACTGCGCGCGGCGGGGCCAAACGAAACCCGTCCCTATTTCTTGCCGGTCTTGCTCTCCGGCTTGGTCGGTTTGTCGGACTTCGGTGTGTCAACGAGCAACGGCTTGTCCCAACCCGCGCCGGCGCGTTGGCTGATGGACTTGAAATACCGCTTGATGACCTCGCGGTACTCGGCCGGCGCCTTTTCCTCCGCCGCCTGGATCATCTGGTCACGAAGCGCCCCCGGCAGGCGGGCCCAGTCGCTGCGGGTCAGCCCGATCAGGTCCAGGTCGAGGATCTTCGAGTCCGGGATGACGATCCGCCAGTTCCCGCCACCCATCGGGACGCCCGGCACGATCATGGCGTTCTCCGGGTCAATGTTCTTCTCGCCCGCCGCCTCCCAGGCCGCCTCGAGAAACTCGCGGGCGCTGGCCTGCATTCGCGCGGCGTTGGCGTTGGCGGCCGCTCGGGCGGCACGGGCGGCCAGCTTATCTCGCATGGCCTGGGCGGCTGCCTGGGCAGCGGCCTCAGCGGGATCGGTCGAGGCGTCACCGGCTGCTGCCTCTTGCGCCTCCAGCATCCGCCGCAGCGCCTCGTACTGGTCTTGCAGCGATTCGGTCAGCCGTCGGCTCCGCTCCTCGTCCGACGGGCTGCCCGCGGGTGCCTCGCTGGCGGCCTTGGCCATCTGGCCCTGCAACGTGCCCAGTAGCCGGTGCGCATCAGCGACGGCCTTGCGGGCCTCGCCCATCGGCTTGAGCGCCTGCGACGCGTGGTCCTCATGCAGCGCCTTGGCCGCCGTGTCCATCGCCGCCGGCGCCGTCTGGGCCAGCAGCTCCGTCGCCTTTTGCGCGTTGGCCAGCATCTTCGGCTTCATCGCCTCCATCTTGGGTTCCATGATCTCGACCTGTTCGGCGAGGAACTCGGCCGCCTGGGCGAAATCCTGGACCTTCTCGCCCAGTTCGGCCTGCTCGATGGCGACGGCCTGCATCGGCTTGCCCGCTGCCGTCCGTTCCAGTTGACGCGACAGACGACGCTGCCGCGCAGCCAACTCAGCCGCCCGCTCGGCGTGTTGGATCCGCAGGTACTCTTCCATCGCTTGCGCTTCCCATCGCGCCGGATCCTCGGCCACCGGCTCCTGCAACCGCTCGACCAGGCGGTCCAGTTGACGCGCCACTTGGTCTTGCAGGCCGAGCGCCTCTTGGGACGGCGCAGGACCGGGCGTTTCTTGCCCGGCCTTCTCGGGCGCCTGTCCGGG
This sequence comes from uncultured Planctomycetales bacterium, assembly GCA_964403235.1. Lineage (GTDB taxonomy): Bacteria > Planctomycetota > Phycisphaerae > UBA1845 > JAFGLZ01 > JAFGLZ01. The sequence continues at coordinate 3,682 of CAYOGX010000248.1, forward strand.
CGTCGACATCGCCTTGAGCGCCTCGGCTGTCTTGCGCGCTTCCATCGCCGCCGCCTGCGCGACCGGATCGGGCTTCGCGGGCATCTCGACCCCCTCGGCCTGTTGAGGCTTGGCCAACTCGTCCGACAACTCGGTCGCCTCCTTGGCCAGCTCGGTTTGTTGCCGGGCCAGGTCGCTGACGATCTTGTCCTCCAGCTTCGCTCCGAGCGGCGCCAGCCGCTTGCCCAGGGCCTTGGCCCGCCTGTGAAGCTGTGCCTGCTGCTTCTGAAATTCGCCGGCCTGTTTGGCCAGCTCCTGTTGTGCCGCCGCCTGACGCTGCGCCTCGGCGGCTGCCTTTGCCGCGGCCTCGGCCTCGGCCGTCGCCTTGGCGGACTCGGCCTGCAACGCCTTGGCCAGCACCTCCAGCCGTTCGGCCGACGTCGCCTGCGCCTTCGGCGCCGCGGACAGCTCGTGCCTCGTGATCGCCCGCGCAGCCGCCTGCATCGACGGCACGGGGTTGCTCGCCTGGACGAGCTTCTTGAGCTCCGGCCCCAGCTTGCTCGCCTTGCTCACCAACTCGTTCGCGGGCTTGCGCAACGCCTGCTGACGATTCGCCAGCCCACCGTCCTGCTGGGTGATCTGGTTGGCCAGCGCCGACTGCCCATCCTGCAATTGCTTGGCCTGTTTCGCGACCACGTCGGTCTGGCCGTGCAGTGCTTTCAGTCGCTTGGCCACCGCGGCCGTCTCTACCGCGAACGCATCGGCTGATTTCAGCTGCTCTTGGTCCCACAGCGGCCGCTTCGGTTGGGGCTTGGGCGCCGGCTTGTCGGCCGGCTTGGCCAGCGGCGCGAACTTCGGCTCGGGGACGGGCGTCGCCAGCGCCTTGGGCGGCTCGGGCGGGGGCGGCGGTTTCTCGGGCGGCACCTTGGCGACCTTCTGGCTGGTCGCCGGCTTGGTGGTTGGCCCCTTGCCGGCCAGTTGGGTCGTCGGGGCGGGGGCGGTGGTTGGCGCCTTCTTGGCGGCCTGGGCAGCAGCGGCCTTGCGCTTCGCCTCCTGCTGTGCCTGCCACTTGGCCAAGTCGGCCTTGCGCTTGGCCTCGGCCACCTGCCACGCCTTGACGGCCTTGGCGCGACGCGCGGTCTCGGCCTCGTACTGCTTGATCGCCGCCACACGCTTGGCCTCGGCCGCCGCCCACTTGTCCGTTTCGGCCTTGAACCGCTTGGCCTCCTCACGAACCTGTCCGGCCGATTGCCCGATGGCCTTGCCCAGCGCCTCGAGCGCCTTGAGCGCCGACAGCTGCGCGGACACGGCCTGATCGGGCCGCTTCTGGCCCAACTGACCGGCCGCCTGTTTCAGTCCCGCCGTCATCGCCGGCGTCTTGAGCGTGCCCGCCAGCTCCTTCGACAGCGAACCATGCTTGCGGATCCTGTCGATCAACGACGCAGTGTCGGCCGCCAACGTCTCCTGTTGCTTGTTCAGCCCGGTCATCTGTGGCCGCAACTTGGCGTCGTCCTCGGCCAGCGATTTCTGTTGGGTACCGCGTTGCTCGGCCGTCTTGGCCGTTTCGCCCGCCAGTTGACGCTGCGCCTGCGCCAACTTCGCCGCCTGGGCCGCCAAATCCTTGCTCGTACCGGCCAGTTTCTGGTGCCCCTTGGGATCGGGCGCGCCCTTGGTCAACTTCTTCGCCTGTGCCCCTGCGCCCTTGGCGATCCCGGCCAGCTCAGCCGCTGATTGCGACTGCAACTCAGCCGCTTCGTTCATCCGCTCGTCCAACACCCTCGCCGCCGCCAACGCCAGCTTCTGCACGTCCGCGGGCTCCACGCCAGCCTGCGCCAACAGGGCGGCACGGTCCTTGACCAACTTGGCGATCTGCGCCATCAGCGTCGTCTGTGCCTTGGCCAGCTCCTCCCGAGACGACTTGACCTTGTCACGCGTCTGCTGCTCGTTGACCAGCTTCGACAGCGCCTCCTGACGCTTGCCCAAGTCGCTGAGCTGCTCGAGCAGCGTCTTGTTCCGGGCCTGCTGGACCTCCAGCGCGGGCTGCCACAGGTCGGGATTCACCGCGATGATCTCCTGCATCGCCCGCACCAGCTCCTGCTGGTCCTCGGTCAACTTGGCCAGCGACGGCGCGGACGTCGGCGCCGTGGTCACCGGTTCGCCCGGCTTGCCCGGCACAACCTGTTGACCCTCGCGAACCGCCTCCATGCCCGCCGGCAGCGTGGTGATCGGCTGGCTCGCCGCGCCCAGCGCGTCCGGATCGATGTCCAGCTCCGACAGCTTCCTGATCCGTTCGGCCAGCTCCGCCTGTCGGGCCGCCGCGTCCGCCAGCGCCTGCGCCGTCTCCTGGTAGGCAGCCGTATCGTCAAACTGCTTCGCCAGTTCCGTCAGCCTCTCCCGCGCCCGTTGGATCTCGAACTCGGCCCGGCCGAACCGGTCCGCGCGCTGCGCGTGGTCATGCGGCAGCAGGCTGGCTTGGACCACCAACTGCTCGGCCGGCGCGATGTGCGCGTCGGCAATCTCGCTGCCCAGTATCCGACCCAGATTGCGGTAGTCCGTGTACGCCGTCAGCTCGGCGATCTCGTGCGACAGCTTCTCCGCCTTGCGCAGGGCCTTTCGAACGGTTTGCGTCTGGTCCCCCTGCTCGCGCGTGTAGGCCTGGTTCTTCGACCCCGCCGTCTTCAGCTCGCCCGTCTGGGTCCCCGACGTCTCCAGCAGCTTGGCGATCTCGTCCAGCGCCGTCTTGAACTGCTTGCGAACGCTCTTGAGCACCTGCATCTTGAACGTCTGCGCCTCCGCGTCGATCATGATCTCGTGCTCGGCCGTCATCGCCGTCTGCGGACCGTTGTCCAACGACGGCGGCAACGAATCCGACACACGCACACGGTAGGTCACCTGCCTCG
>CAYOGX010000249.1:0-6538 GCA_964403235.1 uncultured Planctomycetales bacterium
TGTCGCTAGACCAGCGGCGCTTTGGTTTTTCGGGCGTGTCGCTGCGGGCCATCAAGGAATGCCTCTCCTGGCGAACCAGCCCGGGGCCCACGTAGCGGACGGAGACCCAATAGGACGTCTTCGGTCGAGGGTGCCTCCAGTAGACCTCCCTGGTGACCGACGCGATGGGCGGGTTCACCTTCCAGGGCAGGGCGTCGGGCTTCGCCGCGGCGCCTGGCAGCGGGGCTCCAAGGATCAACGCCAATGCCGGCAGCGGGTTGCCCATCGTACGGTTCTCCTTCTCTCCGATCGGCCCTACGGGTTAGTCGGTGGCGAACTCAATTCGGTCCGTGGCCAGGTCGTGGCGGCGGCAGTGATCCACGAGCAGCCCGATGTAGCTGTCCTTGAGGATCGGCAGGTCTGCCAGCTCAAGGCGCGCCAAGACCTTGCCGACGGCCTCGGCGTCCGGGCCCTCGATCTCGACGTAGCAGCCGAGGTGCGGCAGCTCGTCCATCTCGACGTGGCAGTCGCCCAGGACCCACGTCTCGCGGCGCTTCTGAAACGTGAGCGTTTCGAGGAACCCCAAGGCGGTCAGAAACGCTCGGGCGGCCTCGGCGTCGGACACGGTCAGCTCGACCTCTTCCCGCGACTTGAGGTCGCCGGCTCGTTTGGGCCCCTTGTAGGTCAGCGTGGCCTGGGGGGGCGGACCGTCAATCGCATCGACCCGGCGGACGCGCAGCCCCTTGTCGGCCACCAGGAACGTCCTGCCTGCGTCGTCGAAGATGGCGTTGGTCTCCAGGACGCGACCGACCCGCGTCGCCCCGGCCTCTTCCAGACGCGCGCGGACCTCGCCGTGCGATTCGACCTTCAACTTGGCCTCGGTTTCAATCGCCACGGGAGACGGACCCATCCAGACCGGGTTCTCGCGCATCGGACCCCATCGTGCGAGATTTTACCACCAAGTGCGACGGAGGGCGAAGGCCGGGACGGATCAGGCCGCTGCCGCCTGACCCAAGGGGACACCCCGGAAAGACTCCCCCGAAAACCCGAAGCGGAGACGTGCAAGCGCCGCTTGCCTTGTTATAATGGTTGCCCCCGTCGGAATGCTATTGGACAGATCAATGGTCTGGTGCCGGATCAACGGCATAACACGAGACATGTGAAGCATCGTTCAAGGAGACGATCATGAGAAACCTGGTTGTGACGATGTCGGTATTGGGTCTGGCGTGGTGTAGCGGCTGCACATCGGTCGCCAAGCGCGGGCTTGCCGAGGTCAGAGGCGCTTCGGCCAGTATCCATTCAGTCCAGTCCCTGTCACCCGGGACTGCCAAGGCGGCCTCTTCGCACAAGATCGCTCCCGTTGCGATGGACGGTAGCGGGGCTGGGGAATTCCGCGCGGCGCTGCAGAAGGCGTTGACGACGAAATTCGCCGAGGCCAGGTCGAAGGGGGACATAAAGGCCGGGAGCGGTGGGCCGTTGACGATCAAGACGACGGTCCGGTTCTACTCCGCCAAGGGCGCGGGCAAGCTGATGGGCGGCATGGCGTTCGCCATTGTGCGCGTCGACGTCACGGACGCCAAAGGGCAGGTCGTGGGCAAGGCGGACGCCCTCAGCAGCACCAAGGCCCTTAGAACCGGCGCCGAAGACCTCGCCAACGCCGTGGCCGAGAAGATCATCGCGTGGGCCAGCTCGGGCAAGACGTAGGCCCGGCCCGCTCAAGGAAACCCTCGCTATGGACCGATAACTACCTGGGACGTGCGTTTCGATCCCGGTAGTCAGTCGAGCGAGGGCTGTTCCCGTGGCAAATCCGATGCGGCTGTGTCCGTTCCTGGAACGGGCGGATGCCCGGTGCGCTTCACGACTCACGCTGGGCGGCATCCGAGAGACCTTCCGTCTCTGTGCCGGTGATCCGTTGGTATGCCCCACGTACCGCGAGATCCGGCGCGAGGAACTCCAACGAGGGACCGAGCGCCGTGTCGCCCGTTCAGCCTGAGCAGAGGGTTCGGATCGGCGGTCCGTCCGTGCCGACGGCCGCCGGGCGCGAGGACCGGAGGGGGGTGGCCGCCACCACCCCGGTCACCGAGATGCCGTTCGACCGGGCGCTGTCCCGGTTCCTGTCCTTCCTGGACGTGGAATGCGGTCTGGCCGACAACACGCTCCAGGCGTACCAGAGTGATCTGACCCAACTGATGGGGTTTCTGGCCGAGGGCGGCTTGCGGTTCGTGGTCGGCCTGACCCCGCTGAGCGTACAGCAATTCCTCAGGGATCTCCACGAGCGCGGATTGGCCTTGTCCTCGATCGCCCGCCACCTGGCCTCGGTCCGCGTGTTTCTGCGCTTCTGCCGGCTCAACGGATGGTTGGGCGACGATGTGGCCGCCAAGCTCGAAACACCGACCCGGTGGCAGCGACTGCCGGGAACGCTCAATCTCAAGCAGGTCGAGGATCTGCTGGCCGCACCCGACCCGGAAGATCCCCTCTATCTCCGCGACCGGGCCATCCTCGAGTCGCTCTACGCCACGGGCCTGCGGGTGAGCGAGCTGTGCGACCTGAGTCTGACCGACGTGAACCTGGACATCGGCTACGTCCGGTGTCTGGGCAAGGGCCGGAGAGAACGGATCGTGCCCCTCGGCCGGTCCTCGCTGGAGGCCATCTACGAATACCGGCACAGGCTGCGACCCGCCTTGGCCACAGGACGGGCGACGGACCACCTGTTCCTGTCCCGCACCGGACGACGATTGGGGCGGGAGAACTGCTGGCGGCTGGTGGTCAAGTGCGCCACCCGCGCGGGGCTGGCGACGTCCGTCTCGCCCCACACGCTTCGTCACAGCTTCGCCACCCACCTGCTCGAGGGCGGGGCGGACCTGCGGGTGGTGCAGGAGCTTCTCGGCCACGCCAACGTGAGCACCACGCAGATCTACACGCACGTGGACCGCAAGCGTCTCAAGACCATTCATTGCCAATTCCACCCCCGCCAATAGCATCCCGGTGACGCGCACGCGGACGCGAGCAAGCGGTCGGGTCCGCCAGACCGCACGAACGCCACGATTTTCCGGATACACCCGATCCCCCCTGGACCAGGCCTAGAAGCCTTGTTTTTTTGGGGCCGGTTCACTACGCTAGGATAGGTGGAGGGTGCGGTCTGATCCATCGGGGGGGGGGAACCGGCTTTGATGATTGTCAGCGGCTGAGAGGTAGGAGTCGTGGCCAAAGGCAAGCGAACACCTGCGTTGTTTGAGATCATCAACCGGGCTCAGACGCGGGGGCAAGACCCGCACCTGCAGGTCCCGGGCTGGTGGCGGAGTCTGAGCGAGACGGCCGAGACCGACAGGAACCTCGCGCCGCCCTCCGCGCCCGAGGCCGAGCCTGCGGGGTTTGAGTCCGACAGGGCGAACTACGATCGCGTCGCAGAGGCCGTCGAGCGTGCGGCGGCCGAGGTCGCCATTGAGGACCAATTGGTGGCCGACTTCGGAGAGCCCGCGCGGGAAGCGTCCGCGGCGCCCACCGAAGAGGACGCATCCGACAAGGGGGGCGGTGTGACCGATAGTGCTGTCTTCGCGCTGTTGGACTCGATTCGAGCGGCGGCCGGCAACGTGCTTCGCGTCCAAGCAGGTCGGGTCGAGTTCTCGCTCAGCTTGTTGGGGATCGTGGTGGGCGGCGGGCTGGGGTTGATCATCTTATCGGCCAGCTTCGCTTGGGGACATGCATTGGGCAAGGCGGCGGGCATCCAGGAAGCCAGACAGGCGCTTCAAGAGCAGGCCGTCGACAGTGTCCAGGCCGCCCGCCGGATGCAGCCCGACGCCTCGGTGTTGGATTTTTCCAACCCCGGTCAACGAGCCTACGCCGCACGGACCGCTCCGGCTGCCGGCGTCCCGAAGGACTCCCCCACCGTGACCGCCCGCGAGTCCGGGTCCGCCAAGCCGACCGGCGTCGTGAGACGGGTCGGTTGGAACTACCTCGTGATCCAGAACTTCCGCGGATCGGACGCCCGTGAGGAGGCCGCCAGGGCCGAGCGATTCATCCTGGCCAACCTGCCGGCCGTCAACGGCCAGCCCCCGGTCTCGATCGAGCAGCTCCCGGACGGAAGGCACATCCTGCTCAGCACGATCGGGTATCCGCCGGGCGACGCGACCCGCCGTGAGGCCCTGGAACGCGTCAAGGAACAGATTCGTCAGATCGGCAAGCTCTATCGTCAGCGAGGCGGCGGGTATGACTTCCGTGATGCCTACGCCATGAGGCTGTCTCATATGCCCACAAGGAGAAGGTAGGTATGTCGTTGGATCGATCACTCAAGAGCCACAGCGCCCTGGTCCGGCACCGGAACGTCCTGACCCGGGCAGAGCGACTCGAGCGGCTGACCGAGGAGGACCGCTGGGACGAGTCCAAGGGCGTCTTCGGATTGCCCAAGGTCGCGCACCGCAAGAGCACGGCGGGACACAAGGAAAAGAAACAAGAGGAGAAGGGCGAGGTCGAGGCCGAGACGCCCGAAGCCGCCGAGGACCAGGACAAGAAGCAGGAGAAGAAACAGGAATAGCCGAGACGCTTCAACCCGATCGCGGTGTGGTATACTTCCCAGCCGCCGAGCACCCTGGCCCGGCGGCTGTTTGCTTGACCGTATCCGGCCCGATCGACAGGTGTGCGTGTGTCTGGCGAGCGATTCATATCCCGGCGGATGGACCTGATCGAGGCGTCGGGGGTCCGCCGGATGTTCGAGCTGGCGGCGTCCCGGCCCCACGCGATCAGCCTGACCATCGGGCAACCGGACTTCGACGTCCCCGAGGCCTGCAAGGCCGAGGCCATCCGCGCCATCCAAGACGGGCAGAACAGCTACATCATGACCCAGGGCCTGCCCGCACTCCGCGAGCGGATCGGGCTCGAGCTGAAGCGCCGGCTCGACTGGGAACCGGCCGTCCTCGTGACGGCCGGCACGTCGGGCGGCATCCTGCTGGCCATGTTCGCTTGCCTGGACCCCGGCGACGAGGTGCTGTACGTCGATCCGTATTTCGTGCTCTACAAGTACGCCATCCGCCTGGTGGGGGGCCAGCCGGTCGCCGTCAACAGCTACCCCGACTTCCGCCTGCCCGTCGACGGCATCGAGGCCGCCGTCACCGACCGCACGCGAATGCTCCTGCTCAACTCACCGAGCAACCCCACCGGCACGGTCTTTGACGAGGGGGATCTCCAGGCCGCCGCCGAGATCGCCCGCAGGCACGACCTACTGATCGTGTCTGACGAGATCTACGCCGACCTGAGCTTCGACGGCCCGTGCCCCAGCATCGTGCCCCACGCGCCCGAACGCACGTTGTTGCTGCGTGGGTTTAGCAAAGGGCATGCCATGACGGGCTGGCGGTTGGGCTATGCGGCCGGCCCCGAGCCCTTGATCGAGGCGATGGTCAAGGCGCAGCAGTACACGTTCGTCTGCGCCCCGAGCATGGTCCAATACGCCGGGCGGGTCGCGATGGACACCGACATCTCGGGGCACGTCGAGGACTACGGCCGCAAGCGCGATCTGGCCTACGGCGCGCTCAAGGACGCGTTCGAGGTGATCCGACCGTCGGGCGGGTTCTACCTGTTCCCGAAGGTGCCGGACCGATTCGCCAACGCGACCGAGTTCGTCACGGCTGCGGCTCAACGCGACGTGCTGGTCGTACCGGGCAACATCTTCAGCGACCGAGACACCCATTTCCGCATCAGCTACGCCACGACCGACGACAAGATCGCCCGCGGCTGCGAGATCCTCCGCGGATTGGCCCGTTGACGGCTTGATCCGTCGACCGGGTCGCGCTCGAAATCCATCACTGCCCCCGCCGACGATCGAGAATTGGGGCCGAGCAGGACAAAACCGGGCGCGCGGGCAATTTAGTGTTGATTTTCTGCCCAGATCGCGTAAACTGGAACCTGGATGCATGACGCATGTGCGTTGCGCGACGCCGTGGCAAGGCGGGTAGGAGGCGAGGTCTCCTTCAGCGGGACCCCTCGAAACAATGGCCGGCAAGTCCAGAGCAAGCAAACCGGCGCCTCTGGTGCCGCCCCGGATCAAAACGCGGCAATGCTTGGTCTGCGGCAATTCGTTTTCGTCGTGCGGTCCGGGTAATCGGATCTGCCCGCGTTGTGCACATGGGGATCGTCGAGCCAAGCGGATTTACGTGGTACGTGGTTAACCCGCCCGCTACCCGGGCGGCAACCTTCTCCCCGTCCGGTCCTACCGGCCGGGCGAGGAATTAATGACCGGTGGGGAATCCGGTTAAGCAGAGAGCAGCGGCGCGGAGTTCTCGGTCCGACCGATCATGCTCTCTGTATTTTTTTGCGCCGTCCGACGCAGCGCGAATCCGCCGTGGGGACCCGCGGCGCGCCGTCTCCCGTGACGTGCCGCGTCCGTCGGCCGAGGCCCCCGACCGGGCGTTGCAGGGGGCGTCTTGACCTCCTCGTGGGCAGGTGATACGCTTGAACGCACTGACCGGCGGCAAGGGTCGCCAGACGGGTCGAATGGGCGGCGTCATCCGCCGGAGGACCTGGCGGCACCGGCGTAGCTCAGTTGGCAGAGCAAGGGATTCATAAGCCC